>JBKJRA010000208.1:0-8305 GCA_046594975.1 Pyrinomonadaceae bacterium
TCTGCAAAACTCTGTCTTGCAATGTCATTGGTCTAGCTGCTGCCACTTTTTATTCTCCTTTGTTCCAAATTTCCCTCGTAAGGGATATAACCGTTTTGCCTTATTCAAGCAAAACTGTTCCGAAATGATACGAAACAAAACATCATCCAGAAACAATAAGTTGATACGTCCAGCTATACGTTTGCTGAAGAAATAATATAACCGTCACTCTCAACTGTAAAGAGATGTTAACAAAGAATTACGTGTTTGTCACTACTTTTTTTTCGCCTCAAAAAAAATTCTTTAGACACAAAAAAAGATCGGCATATACAAGATATACCGATCTATATAAAAACACTCGCATTATGCGGTATTTAGGCAACAGCGTCTTTCATCGCTTTACCGATGCTGAACTTGACAGTAGTTTTAGCTGGGATCTTGATCACAGCACCCGTTGCAGGGTTACGACCGTCACGCGCTTTGCGGTGAGTTTTCTTCAATTTTCCAAATCCCGGAAGGGTAAATTCACCGTTAGTTTTAACTTCGCTGGTAGCGAGAGCTGCAAGAGCGTCAAACATAGCTTTGACGTCGGTTTTTTTGCTTCCGGTTGAATCAGCCAAGCTGCTGATGATTTCTGTCTGTGTCATACGTGCCATAATTTAAGTAACCTCCAATTTGGTTGTGATATAAAAACTTCCTAAGTGAGTTGATTTGCCATTAAATAAAGCATCGGCAAAAGGGAAAAACTTGACCAATCGTTAACAAGTTGATTGGTCGGGGCGGCAAGATTCGAACTTGCGGCCTCTCGCTCCCAAAGCGAGCGCACTACCAGGCTGTGCTACGCCCCGTCTGTTTCACTCTGGAAACGATTCCTAGTGTCGAATTCTAAGCCCGAAAAGTGCCAAGGTCAAGTCAGACCGCGATTAAATCGCCTAAAAACGGTATTATTTGGTAAAAAGCTCGTGCTCGATGGCTAATTTGCTGTTTTATGCCGCTCGAAAGCTGTCCAAACGTCTTGTCGTAGCCGTTAGGTATAAACACTGGGTCGTAACCAAAACCACCATTTCCGAGCGGCTCAGAGGCAATTTTACCCGGACAAATACCCTCAGTTGTGAATAAGATTTTTCCTCTTGCATCGGAGATCGCGATCGAGCAAATGAAACTTGCAGATCGATCGTCACTCCCGGTTTTCTCGATCTCGGCAAGCAGCATCTGGATCTTTTCGTCAAAGCTTGTATCAACTCCACCGTATCTTGCTGATAAAACTCCGGGGCGTCCGCCCAATGCAGCGACCTCCAATCCCGAATCATCAGCTATAGATGGCAAGCCGGCTTGCAGAGCGTATCCGCTCGCCTTGAGCCGCGCGTTTTCGATAAATGTTGAGCCCGTTTCCTCGACCTCTGTAAACTCAAACAGATCGCCGAGGCTTTGCAATTCGACAGACAGGCCGGCGAGAAGAAAGCGTAACTCGACGAGTTTTTCTTTATTGTTTGTCGCGACCAGTAATTTTTTCATCTCTGCGTGTCTATGCGCCAGTGTTCAAAACACAGTTTTCTATTGCCTTTAGGGTATCAAACGCGGTATAAAATATATAGCGGTTTTCCGTTTCTTACCCCCTTTTCTTACCTGATATTGTGGAGAAAATTCCGATTTGGCAGCCATATTGATAGAAAATCAAACCAATTCACCACCTCGCGAGCAGCCGAGCGCAGCACGCCAGCGCGTCGTCGTTGATCCACCAGCCGTCAATTTTAAGGAAACGGCGACCGAGCTCGGGATATGGCTTTCCGGTCTTGAGAGCTTTCTCGCTGCGGGGCACGCATCGTTTTCGGACAGAAATGGAGCAAAAAGCTCATCTGATGCCGCAAAAGAATTTCGTCTGACGCAGGCCGCTCTTTTGCGTTGCTCATTACTTAATTCGTACCTGTTGAGTGCCCAAGATACGGCGAAACCGACCGGCCCGGCTACCGGACGTGAACTCAGCGATCTTGCGACGGCATTTCGCGATTCGATACTTATCGGTGACGCGATGCTGCGCAGCGATCCGCTCGGGTCCGCGGAGTGGAAAGCGTGGAGCAGTGCATTGTCTGACAGGCTTGTGCATCTTTCAGCGTTTCAGAAATTGGTGCGTGCCGCCGAATTCGAAGGCAAGCATTTTCTGCCGTCGCAATTGCAGCGTCTTGTAAATGGTGAGGTTTTTGATCATGATCACGCCGAGCTAGCGCTCATATTACCGAAATTTGCAATGATCTTGAAATGGCTAAGCGTCGTCGGTAAAATGCTCGCGGCAGACGAACCTTTGAAACCCGCTCTGCTTATATTTTCGAGCGTCCACGAGCAGGTGCAAGAGCTTGTCACATCGATAAACAATCGACTCGAACGCTTTGCGAACGAAGAGGCTGAACTGTTTGGGGCGCTCGATGCGGCCAGCTATACTGCTTCGATCGAGTTGAAAAAGGTCTATTCGCAGGAACTCGCTGGTCTCGCTCAGCTGCGACCGGCACCGTCGATATACGCACGTATGGAGACGGCACATTCGCTGCTCAACGAAGGCTTTCAGCAGATGCTTGCCGGATTTGCCCGGTTGTTAGATCCAAAAGCGGATGTTCTGACGCTGTTTCCAAATTTTAAGGTTAAGCTCGATCAATCCATCGTGCTGCGTCAGGAACTATCGACGCTTGCCGCTCTCGTCCAAGCGGCCGAGAAAGACCCGGAAAAAAAGACGGTCGAAACGCTCCAAAAAGAACTTCGCGAATTTATGAAACAAGATGTGCGGTTTCTGTTTTACAAAGACACCGAAACCGTCGAGCGTTTTGTCGAAGAAATTCTCGTCACCAAACAAAATAAAGATCTCGTCCCGATACTGCACCGCTTTGGCGCATATCTCGACACGCTGTTCGGCCAGGTCAACCTGCGAGCCGTGCTGGCAGATCATCCGTTCGAAAATTAAGAGAAGAATTTTTAACGCAAAGACGCAAAGCAAGAAAAGCAACCTAAAAATAGAAAAATATATTTTTAGGGTCTCTTTAATTCTTTACTTTGCGTCTTTGCGTTAAAAATTCTTACTGAGACCTTAATGTAGCCAGCGGTTTTCGGAAAAGGACATCAAAACTTGCCGCTACGCCCACGATCGTCACCAGCAGCGCGGTTACCAAAACGCCGCCGACCGTCAACACAGGGTCGAATTGCCATTCGATCTCCATCAAATATTTACAGACCACATAAGATAGAGAAACGGCGAAACCGGTCGATATAAACCCTGCAAGCAATCCTAATAAACCATATTCACTAAACAATATTGTCGCGAGAGTGCGTCGATTAGCTCCTAATGTCTTGAGGATAGCGTTCTCATAAATGCGTTGTGTTTTGGTAAGTGCGACCGAGCCGATCAGGATCAGGATGCCGCTCAGCAGTACAAAACTGCCGACGAACGAGATCGCGATCACAAAATTGCTGACGAGTTTATCGACCGCGGCAATGATGTCGGCGACGTCGAATATTTGCACATTAGGGAATTTGTCGAGCACCTCACGCTGCAGGCGCTGACGGTCGGTCGCCGGAACACGTTTCAAAACGGTCGCTGCAAAACTCTGCGGTGCGAGGTCGAGCGGGCCCGGGCGAAACACGAAAACAAACGCCGTGCGGGCATTGCGAACGTCGATCTTTCGGACGTTTGCAACACGGGCGGTGATCTTGCGACCCGAGATGTCGAACGTCATCGAGTCTCCGGCGGTTACTTTGAGGGTATCGGCCATCGTTTCTTCGACAGAGACTTCCGGTATCTCGCCGGCTTTTTCCGACGGCCACCAACTGCCCACGAGCACCGATTCGTTGGCGTCGAGATTTGGCCGGTAAGTAATGGCAAATTCACGTCCGATCTGGCCTTGCTGCTGGCGAATTTCTTTTTGCTGATAATCTACCTGCTCGCCGTTGACCGCGAAGATACGGGCACGGACGGTCGGCACGGCCTCGGCCTTTTCGCCGATGCCTTTGTCGATGATCTGCATCACCTCGTCGATCTGGCTTTTTTGAATATCGACGAATATCAAACTCGGCAGACGCTGATTGCGTGAAAAATCAAATTCGCGAACAAGATTGGTCTGCATTGCCTGGACAGCGATCACGACAAACGCTCCGAGCCCGACCGCGAGCAAGATAATCCGCGTCTGATTGCCGGGACGATAAAGCGAATTGACCGCCTGGCGAATCGAGAACGAACTCAGGCGTTTTGTCTTTTTCAGCAGCCACGTCAAAACCGTCGTGGCGGCATACAAAACCGCACCTGTCATCGCCAAGCCGCCGAGAAAGAGTACGCCGACCTTTACGGACCCGGCTTGCCACACAGCTACGCCAAGCAAAGCCGTGAGACACACGGCGCCAAATATCCAACGCGACCAGTCGAGTTTCGAGATGTTGGCGTTATTTTCGTCACGTAAAAGTAATTTGGGTTTGATCGTGCGTATTTGCAGCAACGGCAGAGCTGAAAACAAGACCGAGATCATTACGCCTAGCACAACGCCTTGCCATGAGGTCGCAAATGTAACGGCGTAGCTCATCTTGGCGGGCAAGGCATCGATGAATCGCCATTTTGCGATCCACAGGCCGCACTGCGCGAGAAATACGCCAAAAAAGCTGCCGACCAGCCCAAGCGTGACGATCTGGAGCAGATAGACTGTGATAATTTTAGTGCCGCTTGCACCTAGGCATTTGAGCACGGCGACTGTCTTTCGTTTTTGCTCGACAAACGCCCGTGCTACATTCCACACGCCGACACCGCCGAGGACGAGGATCAACAGACCCGTCAGCGACAGATAATTCTCGGTGCGGACAAATTGCTCATTGAGATTTTCCTGCTGCTCGCGATACGAATTGATCTGTATCGACGTGCCTTTAAGGGCATCGCGGAGAGCGGCGACAAATGCCGTCGGATTTTCGGACGTTCGGTAAAGGATACGCCGCCGTATGCGGCTCGTGTTTCGAGTGATACCTGCGTCGTCAAACGCTTTTTTCTCGACAAAGATCCTCGCACCCATCCGAAAGCCGCTCGATCCGCCGGGTTCCTCGTCAAACGTCCCGCGTATCTGAAATTCGCTCTCGCCGATCTTGAGCTTGTCGCCGACCTTGACCTTTAATTCTTCGAGCAGAATACGAGCCATCACGGCACCGTGATCGTCGAGCAGCTTGAAATCGAAAGGCTGGCCGTCGGAGGTATTAAAAGTTCCGACGAGCGGAAACGGTTGTTCGATGCCTTTTAGCTCGACAAATTCGAGACTTTGGTTTGCCGGGTCTACGGGGCGAGCCATCGACGTAGTCGAGATCGTTTCGTTTCGAGCCTCGACGATCGGGAATTTTGCGACGACAGATTCGATAGTCGCGACATCGGTCGGCGAGAAATCGTTTGTCGATGTCACCTCAAGATCCGCCGTCATCAACGCCCGTGCGTCATTGCCCACCACCTTGGTCAAATTTTGTATCAGCGAACGCAGGGCAACGATCGACCCGACACCGAGAGCAATGCACAAAAAGAAAAACAGCAAACGCCGCCATGAAGAGCGGATCTCGCGCCGGGTTAAATTCAATATGAACTTCATATTTCCTAAATATATTTAACCGCAGATGACGCGGATAAAGCAGATATAAGAGGTCTGAATAAGTTTTTAAAGATCTGCGTTATCTGCCCAACCTGCGGTTAATATTCCTCAAGGTCATTCAATTTGTCGGAACTGACGCAGCCATCCGTCAGAACGATCTGTCTCTGTGCCTGTGCGGCGAGGCCTGCGTCATGCGTTACCAAAACAAGCGTGACGTTATTTTGCCGGTGCAGATCTTTCATCAGATCGAATATGTGCTGGCCGTTTTTGGTGTCTAGGTTTCCGGTCGGTTCGTCAGCTAGCAGTATTTTAGGTGAATTGGCAAATGCTCGAGCGATGGCGATACGCTGCTGCTCGCCGCCAGAAAGTTCGGACGGATAATGATGGCCGCGGTTGGTCAGATCGACGGCATTTAGCAATTTCTCGCCCCGATCCGCTGCGTGGTTAAGGCCGAGTATCTCCATTGGGATCAGGATATTTTCGAGAGCCGTGAGGCTCGGGATAAGGTGGAACGACTGAAAGACGAAGCCGATCTTTTTGCTGCGAATACTTGCGAGAGCGTCTTCACCGAGACTGGTGATCTCGTCTTCGTCGATCATTATCTTGCCGGACGAAGGAGCATCCAAACCGGCGATCAGCCCTAGCAATGTCGATTTGCCGCTGCCGGAGGCTCCGGTTATCGCGACAAACTGCCCGTCCGGTATCTCGATCGAAACATCGTCGAGAATGGTCAGGTCTTCGGTGCCGGAGCGGACGGTTTTAGTAATATTCTTGAGTTCGATCATAAAATAGATTCTAACAACATCTGCTTGCTAACAGAGGGCATCAAACCTCTGTTATCTTACATCTTGATGCTTTATCTTATTCGAATAGGGGCGGTTTTAAGTTTCATGTTTCTTGCCGCCATGCTGTCGAGTTGCGGTTCGGCTCAGGTGGTAAATAGCCCGGCACCTGCATCAACGCCGCCGCCGATCCGCCCCGGGCCAAAGATAATTACTTTTGGTGACAGTCTGACTGCCGGGTTTGGCTTGGAAAGTTGGGAGCAGAGCTATCCGGCGTTACTGCAAAAGGATATTGATGCTGCCGGATATGATCTGCAGGTCGTAAATTTTGGTTTGAGTGGTGACACCGCGGAGCGTGGACTCGCACGGCTCGATATTGCGCTTGGCTACAGAGAAATGCGTATTTTTGTGCTTGAATTGGGTGCAAACGATGTCGTTCACAAAGGCGACGCTGCGGAATTAAAGCAAAAACTTTCGGAAATAGTCGAGCGTATCAAGTCTAGGAACATCGACGTTTTGCTGTGCGGCATCAAAGCTCCGACGAGACACGGCGAGGAATATAGTGCGGCGGTCGACGCCGTTTATCGTGACATTGCACAGCAATATCAGGTTACGCTGATGCCTGATTTTATGGCCGGTGTCAGCGGTAATCCCGACCTGCTGCTGCCGGATGGCGTTCACGAAAACGAAGCCGGTGCTCGAATTATAGGGAAGAATGTTTTTGAGGCTCTACAGCCGATCTTGGCGAAGTATGAAAAACGGAAACGGTAAAAGAGTGTTGGCCTTAATGGTCTTGGCGACGTGTCTTTTGAGCGCCTGCGGCGGTAGTAAGCGGGCGGAAACTAATCTTAATAAACCACTCGCGACGCCACAGGTGGCAGTAAACCGCCCTAAGATCATAGCGTTTGGCGACAGCCTGACGGCCGGTTTTGGACTCGCAGAAAAAGAGTCATATCCGTATCTGCTGCAGGAAAAGCTAAAGGCAGACGGTTATGATTATGAGGTTGTAAATGCGGGCGTTTCGGGCGACACGACGCTCGGCGGGTTAGAGCGTGCAGATTGGACGTTTGAGCAGGACAACGCAAAGATCGTCATTCTCGAACTTGGAGCCAATGATCTGCTTCGGGGCATTCCGGTCGAGCAGATGAAGAAAAATCTTGACCAGATAATCCGTAAGGCAAAGGCAAAAAATCTGCGTATTCTGCTGTGCGGTATGCTCGCCCCGCCGACAATGGGAGCCGAATATCAACGAGCTTTTACGTTAGCGTTTCCCGATCTCGCATCCGAGCATAAAACGGATTTTCTCGCATTCCTGCTCGACGGCGTTGCTCTCAAAAAAGAGCTAAACCAAGCCGACGGCATCCACCCAAATCCCGACGGCGAAAAGATAATGACCGATAACGTCTATAAGGCATTGAAACCAATGCTGGCTCGCTAAGAGTTTTCGCCACAAATAACACGAATGTCACGAATTAGGAAGATTCTTGATTCGTGTAATTTGTGTAATTCGTGGCAAAATTCTCAGTATGAACGTAACCCATCTCGAATGTGCTCTGTGCGGGCTTCGCCACGAGGCGAATGTTTTGCAAAACCTCTGCATCACTTGCGGCAAGCCTTTACTTGTCCGATACGATCTTGAAAAGGCGGCCGAAACGCTGACCAAAGATTCGCTGAAAACCCGCGAGTCTTCGCTTTGGCGCTACGCGGAAGTTTTGCCGGTTGAGAATGCGGAAAACATGGTCTCGCTTGGCGAGGGCTGGACGCCTTTGTTCAAAACCGACAAACTCGCGGCGACCCTGCCGATCAAACTCGATCTATTTATCAAAGACGAAGGGCAAAACCCGACGCAGTCATTCAAAGCTCGCGGGATGACCGCCGCGATCTCAATGGCTAAGGAGCTTGACGTTACAAAACTCGCAGTGCCAAGTGCGGGAAATCGTGCCGGAGTCTTAA
>JBKJRA010000320.1:0-6970 GCA_046594975.1 Pyrinomonadaceae bacterium
TGCATAATATACACTATATTATGCACATGCGCAAGGAACTATTTGTCAGGATCTTCTTAAAATAGAGCCAGCTTTATGCGGAGAAATTTCTTGGGGTTTTGGCGGAAGTCGTAAAGAAGTTTTGTGCCTTCGCTTGAGAATTGGTTAATGTTAGAAGCGGTCTGGTTGATATTGTTGTAGAGAGTTTCGTCAGTAACAAGCTTGCCGAACGTGCCTTTGCCGGACTGAGCGTCAGCAAGTATGGCATCGATCCGCGAAGACATCGAGTTAAATTTTTCGATAGCGTTTTTAGCGTCTTCATAAAGTCGGTCGTCTTTTAATAGCTTTCCGGCGGAACCCTTGCCGTCTTTAAGATCAATGGTGACGGATTTTACGTCATCCGCGATATCGGATATCTTGA
Source organism: Pyrinomonadaceae bacterium (assembly GCA_046594975.1). Lineage (GTDB taxonomy): Bacteria > Acidobacteriota > Blastocatellia > Pyrinomonadales > Pyrinomonadaceae > OLB17. Next base: position 401 of record JBKJRA010000320.1, read on the forward strand.
AGACGGCCTTTTTTAGTTCGGCCACAGCCTCGCGGGTTTCGTTATACATTGCGTCGTCACTGACAAATTTTCCTGCTGATCCACGCCCCGCCTTGATGTCAGAGGAAATAGATTCGAGATGCGAGACAGTTTTGTTTAAGCTGTCATAGAGTGCCGGGTCGTTAACCAGCTTTCCGGCGCTGCCTTGTCCTTTATTTATCTTGTCGATCGTTGTTTGGAGACGCTGCATAGTCGCTTTGGTCTCGCTCACGGCTCCGTCAAGATTTCGGTAGAGTTCCTCGTCATTTACGATCCTTCCGAGCGTTCCTTCACCACGATTCGCTTTGTCTAAAATATCATTAGCTGGCCCCGCAAGTTTGTTGATCTGCGTCAAAAGGTCATTACCCGTAGATGTCAACTGATTGAGTGAGGCTGTGGCACTCGACGTGAGAATGGCATTGTCATCAACCGGATTTCCCTTTGAGGTTCCAGGGACGATGTTGATCATTTTATCGTTGGCAAGGATAGATGTAGCGACGAGTTGTGCGGTCGAATCCGTTCGTATCAGATCAGTTATTGGTTTTTTATCGAGTTCTTTGACGATCAAAAACGTTGACTCTACCCGTTCACCGTTTGGAGCGTCAGGGGGCAGAAATTTCACATCTTCGACCTTGCCGATCGAAACACCCGCAAGTTGAACGTCAGCTCCGCTGTGTAAGCCGTCTGCACTCGAAAACCTCGCCTTGAGCCGCATTTTCTTTTCAAAAGGATTGAAATCACCGCTGGAGTTGAGTATAAGAAATCCCGTAACGACCAAAGCCGCAAGCATAAAAATACCGACACGAAGTTCGCTAAATGTCAGTTTTTGTTGGGTTCTCGGCATTTATTTTCCTCGCAAAAACTTGTGAATATACGGATCCTCTGAATTTCGCAGTTGCTCGTCTTTTCCACTAAAAATGATATGGCCGCGGCGCAGCATCATCACTTCGGTATTGATCAAACACAGTTTATCGCCCTCAAGCTCAAAATGCACCTTGCCCTCCCGATCTAATGTGGCATATTCGGACGAAAGATATTCGAGATTGTTCATCTCATGGGTAACAAAGATAGATGACACATCTTCCAAATCACGGAGCTTTATCGCAAGTTCACATATTGTCCTCGCCGTCGGGGGATCGAGTCCTGCTGTCGGTTCGTCAAAAAGTACGATGCTCGGATTGCCGACCAATGCTCTAGCAATACCGACACGCCGTCGCATACCACCCGAAAGCTCCGCAGGCATTTTGTCGATCGCATCTTCGAGATCTACGAAATGGAGCATTCGCCTAACCTCGTGCTCGATCTCATCTTCCTCAGCCTCTCTTTCTTCGTGCAGACGGTAAGCAACATTGTCATAGACTGATAATGAATCAAACAACGCACCCTCTTGAAACACCATCCCGATATTTTTGCGGATACGCATTAGATCCTGATCATCAAACCCGCAAATGTCCTCACCGTCAATCAAAATCTCACCGGCATCAGGTTTTATGAGTCCTAAAACAAGATTGATTATCGTTGATTTGCCGCTGCCTGAGCCTCCGAGAGCTATCTTTGTCTCGCCTCGGCGCACCCTAAAACTGATCTTATCCAGAATTACTTGGTCATCGAACGCGAGTTCGACATCACGAAATTCGATCGCCGGTATGACACGGTCGTCCATCTCGGAAAAGCTCTCGTCTCGTCCGGGTTCGTGAACATTTTCTAGGTCAAACGCCATAACTCAGTGTCTAAAAAATAGTTGCCCCAAAAAAATTCTGTAAAATCTTCGATAAAAAGAAATCGGCAATAATGATGGTAACGGATGCCATAACCACGGCATTTGTGGTCGAACGGCCGACACCTACCGTACCGCCAGTCGTGCTAAGCCCTTTATAACAGGAAATTAGCCCAATTATCACACCAAATACGAGCGGTTTAATAAGACCGCCTATAACATCCGATATAGCAATGCCTATTTTTGCTGATTGAATATAAACTTTTGGATCAAGACCATGCAATTGCTTGGCGATCAAGCCTCCTCCGACGATTCCCACAAGATCTGCCGATATTGTCAGCAAGGGAAGTGTGATCAATAGTGCGATAATTCTAGGCGTGACCAGCTTGCGCACGGGCGAAGTACCGAGAGCCCGCATTGCGTCGATCTGCTGTGAGACGACCATCGAGCCAAGCTCGGCAGAGATGGCGGAACCGACACGGCCTGCGACCATTAAAGCGGTTAGCACCGGCCCTAATTCTCGCACCAAGGCGGTGGCGACGCTTTGACCGGCATTGCTTTGCGCACCATAATATTCGAGCGTCGGGTATGCCTGCAAGATCAACACACCTCCAGTAAAAAAGCCGTTTAGAACAACAATCCCTAGCGACCCGACGCCGATGCTGTCCATTTGTTCGATGATCTCACGAAAGTATCGTGGTTTCTTCGTCAGTCCCTTTATTGAGCGCCACAAAAGATTGGTGATCTGTTGGACTTCGAGTAGGAATTTGGTGATCGGATTCATTCGATAGAAAAGGTATTTTGTGTCTGGTCAAGAATATAACGAACTCGCTCCAAACATCAAACAAAAGAAGGGCCGATCCATGAAAGGACCGACCCTGTTCCCTTTGGAGGGTAAAATCTTACTTATAATTATCCCGGTTAAGGTTGAATTGGACGAACTTTCTGCTTGCCGTCAGTAAAAGTGGTCGTATTTGGATCTTGGCGTTTATTTACCCGCTGCCCTTCCCGCAAAGGCCTACGAGTTTCGAGATTTTCACGCATTTGTTCAAAATGCTGCCGCAATTCACGAAAACGAACCAGCTGTTCGGGTGTCAGGATCCGCCTGACAGCGACCTCGTTCATAAACCTAATTTTGGCAACCTCTGCTTGGGCAAGCTGTGCCTCTTTCAGACGGGTCTGAACATCGGTTTCGTTGATAGTATCCGCATAGATAGCTTCGTCAAGCAAACGATTTGCCTCACGCGAACGCTTTTGAGCTTCGTCCATAAGCGGCTTTCTCGCCATATTTACACGGCGGATCTGCTGGACCTGCTCCTGCGAAAGCCCGAGCTGACGCAACATGTTTGCCTTAACGTCCTGCGGCTGATTTGGTGTCGGCTGTGTTTCGGGCGGTTTTGTATCCTGAGCCCATGCTGCAGCGACAAACATTGACAACGCGGCAATGATCAAAAATATACGGGTATGGATGTTCGCTTTCATAATATTTTAGACGCCCCCATCATCGACTAGATCGGCGAGACGCAAAGATTTATCATCGTCCTCGTCGTAGTTGCTCAAAACCGGAGCCTTTAGATTCTTTTGCGTCGGACTCGGATCGACTCGCGTTTTCGTATCGGCAGTCAGGTTTCGTTGAAAAACACGATGTTGACTGACAACAGCCGCCCGGACAGGCCGAATTCCACCATCCACTGATTTATTTGAGGGCGTAGTAGCTTCCGGATTTTTTTGCTCAGCAACCTCTTGAGGATTAGTCGTAACTACTGGTGCTATCACAGGAATATTGACCGGGATCTTATTACTCGCGATGGACTGGTCGCTACGGACATAATTCATCGCAACAAATCCCAGCCCGATACAAACAAACACTGCAGCAGCAACGGCAACGGCCGATGACCAGCCCGATAATGTCAGCATATCGCGAAGTCCGGCGAAAAATCCTGCCGTTTCAACCTCGTGTGATTTAGGTGCGTAGGGAATTACGATCTCCGGCGTAGCGAGATGTGCAAATTCCTCTTTCTGATATTCGAAAATGGAAAAGCGGGCGTTCGAGATACCTGCAAATTCGTCGGTGCAGGCCGAACAATTAGCCAGATGCGATTCAAATTTTGTGCGTTCCGTCTGGCCGATCTCGTCGTAAATATATGCGACGATCTCGTCGGCAAAACCACATTCTTTTTTATGACCGTTATTTAACATAACTTCACCTACCCAACTCAGACAACCTCAACGGGCGTTCTCTCTAACCTCATTTTCAACTGCTTTAATGCAGTATAAAGACGGCTCTTGACCGTACTCAACGGCAGCTCCAATGTTTCCGAGATCTCCTGGAAGGTCATCTCTTCAAACTCTTTCATCACGATCACCTGCCGCAGATCCGTCGGCAAAGCCCCGACCGCTTGTCTGACCAACGTCAATCTCTCTGACTGCTCAGTGATCTTTGCCGGAGACTTTAATGGAGACGCAACGAAAGTCCGTTCCGATGTTCCGTCCTCGTCATCAATGAAATCCTCAGCTCTCGATCTCGCACGTCGTTTAGTTGTCAGACACTGGTTGACCGCTATCCGGTGTAGCCATGATGAAACCTTAGCCTCGCCTCGAAAATTTTTCAAATTACGATACGCAGCGATAAATGTCTCTTGGCAAGCATCGCGGGCGTCGTCTTCGCGGCCGAGCATACCAAAGCAAAGAGCGAAAATCTTCCGCTCCCACCTTCTAACGATTTCGCCGAAGGCTTCAGAGTCCTCTGAGACTGCCAATTCGACAAGCTGCTCATCCGTTAAATTTATATACATCCAACTCGTGTCAACGCCGCACTATCCACGAGAAATATTATCAAAATATGCAGAATAATTCCGCGTCCAAAACTTAGACGCGGAAAAGTTGTAAATAGTCGGATTTAAGAAGTTTTTAATAGGCTCTGGCAAAGATCACACGCTTATTTGAGGCGATTCCTGAATAAATACATTTTCCGGACTCTTCCGTCGCATTAAGGGGAATACACCGGATCGTCGCTTTAGTCTCTTCTTTTATCTTTTCTTCGGTTTCGGACCTGCCGTCCCAGTGGGCAGAGATGAAGCCGCCTTTTTCGATTTGGGTTTTGAAATCTTCCCAGGTATCGACCTGGAACGTGTTTTCTTCGCGAAAACGGAGTGCTTTTTGATAGATAGCCTGTTGGATTTGTTCGAGGAGGATCTTAACCGTGTCAACAACGGTATCTATTGCGACGGACTCTTTTGTGAGCGTGTCGCGGCGGGCGACCTCGATGGTGCCGGCTTCGAGATCGCGCATCCCGAGGCCCAGACGTACAGGAACTCCGCGAAGCTCGTATTCGGCAAATTTCCAGCCCGAACGCTGATTGTCGCTGTCGTCGTACTTGACCGAGATTCCGGCGGCTTTTAGCTCTTCGAAGATAGGGTTTATCTTTTCGCTGATCGCGCCGAGATCTTCGGGTGTTTTATAAATTGGGATAATGACGACCTGTATCGGAGCAAGTTTTGGCGGCAGAACGAGTCCCTGATCGTCCGAATGGGCCATTATGAGAGCTCCCATCAAACGCGTTGAAACTCCCCAGCTTGTCGCCCATGCGTATTCCTGTTCGTTTTCTTTGTTGACGAATTTCACATCAAACGATTTTGCAAAATTCTGCCCGAGAAAATGCGATGTTCCGGCCTGAAGGGCTTTACCGTCTTGCATTAAGGCTTCGATACAATATGTTTCGACGGCCCCTGCAAATCTTTCGTTGGGCGATTTCAGCCCCCGAAGGACTGGCAAGCCCATCCATTCCTCAGCAAACGTCGCGTAAACACCTAGCATACGTTCGGTCTCCTCGACGGCTTCCTGCTCGGTCGAGTGAGCGGTGTGGCCCTCTTGCCAAAGGAATTCGGTCGTGCGCAAGAAAAGCCGTGTCCGCATCTCCCATCTGACGACATTACACCACTGATTTATCAGCAGCGGCAGATCGCGCCAGGACTGGATCCAATTTTTGTAGGTGTTCCAGATCACGGTTTCGGACGTTGGGCGAATGATAAGCTCTTCTTCTAGTTTCGCGTTAGGATCGACCATCAAGCCGCCATTCGGGTCGGCTTTTAGGCGATAATGCGTCACGACAGCACATTCTTTGGCAAAACCTTCGGCATGTTCTTCTTCTTTTTCGAGAAAAGATTTTGGCACAAAAAGAGGAAAGTATGCGTTTTGATGCCCTGTTGCCTTAAACATATCATCCAAGGCGCGTTGCATTTTTTCCCAGATCGCAAAGCCGTAAGGCTTGATTACCATACAGCCGCGAACCGCCGAATTTTCAGCCAGATCGGCACGTTTTACGATCTCGTTATACCACTCGGAATAGTTTTCCGCTCGTTTTGGAAGCCCTTTTGCCATATATGAAATTCACCACAGAGTCACAGAGGATACGGAGTAAAAATATAGATAATACGGTAAAACCTATCGCGAGACAATTTTTGCTGCCAATTCAACCTTTCTTTGCTCTGTGCCTCTGTGGTAAAGTAACGACTTTATGAGCGAATTTCGTCTCGATTTTCAGGACACCGCAACTGCCTTTGCGGATAAGAACGATTCCCAGCTTAAGGAAAAATATCGGCTCTTTAGGATGCTCAATTCGCCGCTGCTAAATTCGATCGGCTCGGCGGCTACGCGGTTTGCGTTGTCCATCGGGCTGCCGGTCGAGGGTCTCATCAAGGCGACGATTTTCGAGCAGTTCTGCGGCGGCGAGAAGATCGACGAATGTGAGCCGACTATAGCAAAGCTCGGGGCATCGCATGTCGGTACAATTCTGGACTATTCGGTTGAGGGCAAAGCAACCGAGGAAGATTTTG
>JBKJRA010000331.1:0-11802 GCA_046594975.1 Pyrinomonadaceae bacterium
TTTGTAGCCCGCATCGCAAGATGTGGGAATGAATGGTGAAAATGGTTTGAACCGTCAAAGACGGTGACATATGCCGCCATCTTTGACGGCTCGGAACTTTCTTGTTGATCATTCCCACGGTTCGCACCGTGGGCTACAAATATGCCGTCTGCTTCGCAGACTCTACGCAGGAGTCTATTAGTAACAAAGCTAGAAGCCCTTCGCGGGTTTAGAACGGTATATCGTCGTCGGCTGCGGGTGCTGCGGCCGGGGCGGATGATTTGCCGCCGGACGATGCTTCGCCGCCTGATGCTGCTGGGGCCGTGTCAATGGGCGGGCCGGTGTGAGTGTCCAAATCCTCGTGGCTTCCGCCTCCACCACCGCCGGTACCGTAATTACCGCCTCCACCTCCGGCGTCTTCACGTGAGCCGATGAACTGCATATCGGTGCCGTTTACTTCGAGCGTCTTTTGGATATTGCCTTCGCGGTCGGTGTATTCCTCCATGCGTAGTCTCCCCTCGATATATACCTGCCTGCCTTTGCTCAGATATTTTGAGGCTGTCTCAGCTTGTCTGCCCCAGAGCGTCACCCTGAACCAAGTGGCGACATTTTGAAACTCCCCCGATTTGTCCTTTTTTCGTTCGTTCGTAGCCATCGAAAAACTGCAAACAGCGTCGCCCTGCGGGGTGTAGCGGAGTTCGGGGTCTTTGCCCAGATTTCCGACGAGTGTGATCTTATTAAATGACATAGTGTTTTCCTCTTAAGTGTTTTGTATTTTTCTAATAAGCTCTCGAAAAAAATAGAGACGGATCGGAAACTGTTCCGATTTTGTCAAACTTTTACTAAAGCTTAAGCATCAATATAACACGACAAGGGGCGTGTGATAAAATTGGAATTTCGCACCCGTTAAGAGCCGAACCGAGAAATGCACCGCACGCCGAATCCCAAGATCTTCATTTTAATTGCGCTCATAGCGTGCCTCGCTTCCCTGTCTATTTTTGCTCAATCAAAACCAGAGGGTGAGGTGGATGTGACCAAATGCTGGGTATATCCGCTAGGCGAAGAGACGGCGTCGGCACTCGCTTCGGACGGCGCGCGTGTTTATATCGGCGGTGCCGGCGCACGCGTCGATGCCCTCTCGCTCGACGGCAAAAAGATGTGGGCGACGGAGCTTGGCGGTGATATTAATTCCAATCTGCTGGCTTTCGATGCGGGGCTATTTTTAGTAACGGCGGTAGCAGATAAAGCGGCGGCGTCAAATGTTTTGCGAAGTTTGAGCCGCGAGACCGGTATCACAAATTGGACCCTCAAGTTGCCGGAGGCGAGCGAGCATTTTCTCGCAGCATACAAAGATTCGTTGATCATCATCTCTAAAAGCGGCGTTATCCAGTCGCTCGATGCGAAAAACGGTACTGTCAGATGGAAACGCGAGATCGCCGAGGGTTTTGCCGCACGGCCTGCGTTAGGTGCGGAGAAATTGATCGCGGCTTCGACGAGTAAACAGGTATTTGTCGTATCACTGGCCACAGGTGAAATAGATTCGATGCGAAAAGTGCCGCTCGGCGTGACGGCGATCGGCCAATCTGCCAGCGGCGATGTGGTGGTCGGCGATGAACGCGGCAATGCCATGCTGTTTGTCGATGCGACGGAAAAGCCTTATTGGAAATTTCGCAGCGGCGGCGAGATCTCCGCGATATTCCCTGCTGATGGACACATTCTTGTGATGTCGCACGATAACTTTGCATATTCATTATCGACGCGGAATGGCGGCGTGGCCTGGAAACGGCGTTTGTCAGGACGAATGTCGCAGATCGCGACCTTTACTGATCGCTTTGTGATCATCTCAAGCGTTGACGAACACGGGGCTGTGATCGTTGACCTCGCGACAGGTAAAGTTGCCGGCCAGATCTCGCTCGGCGATGACGAATCTGTTGTATATACTCCTGTTGTAATAGACGGAATGATCCTTATGTTGACCAACCAAGCGGCTTATGCATTCAGCTTGAGCGGATGTCCTGCAAAAAAAGACGGCCGGGACAAAAGTCCCGCGACCGCCAATTTAAAATAATTAGAGCAGCTAAACTGTTTCTAATGCGAAACGGCCTGCTGCTGCATCATCGTATATATCTCGTCTTTTATTGCTAATTTCTTTTTCTTAAGAGTGATCTCCTCCAATACTTCGTCGTCGTTAGGATAGGTAAGGTGAGCTAATTCGCTCAAACGTTTTTCAAAGTCCTCGTGCTGGTGTACCAAGTTCCGAAAGTCTGTATTGCTTTTTAGCAGTGCGTCTCTCACCGGGTCAGCTGTTGACATGTCCATAGCTTTTTGTCCTCACTTGTCAATTTTATTAGGGTTCGGCGGCGAAATAAGATTTTCGTAACCGTCCCTAAATCTCATATTAGACCTTACGAAATAAATAATCAAGCCATTTGTTATCTCAATATAAGTTTCATCAAAAGTGCATGCTCACGGGGGTTCTCGTAGAAATTATTGCGGCTCTGAACATGCTCAAATCCGTTGCGTTCATAAAAACTTATAGCCTTACTATTTGACGCACGAACTTCGAGCCAAATGTTAGAAACTCTTATCTCTCGACATTTAGCTGTGAATGCGTCAAATAAATGCTGCCCAAGCCCCGTCTGTTGTTCGCTCTCAATGACCGCGATGTTATATATCTCGGCATCCATTTCAGTTTCAACAACCCCGCCCTGAACTATACGTCCGACGAGGAAACCGACTGTCTCATTTGCTTCAGACTCAAGCCTAAACATTATTGACTCGGCGACCTGTAGTTCGTCGAGATAGTTTTGAGCTGACCAGGCGCTCAAACGGGTCTCATCCGCGATCCGTATCAGATCGGCGATGTGCTTTGCCTCAACTGTGCGGATTCGAGGATATTCGTCCGGATTTTCGGTGGAATTTTGAGGCATCTAAAAACTTTTGCTGATAAATAGAGGCTCGACAGTTACTCCGGGCGTTTTAATGCAAAGCTGACCGATCACATACGCAATATTTGCTCCGAAATGAGTGAAATTTGGAGACGACGGAAATCGTTCGAATAATGCGGAATGAAGGACGATGTTAGTAACACTTTCCTTGTACACAAGCTCTGCAAAATCGTCGTCTGTTAATGTGAGGGGTTTATCCAATGCATTGCATCCGGTTGCATCAATATTAAATCTTTGAACGCAGACGGAATTACGCCCGACCGGCACCGCAACTATTATACTGCCCGGCACATTACATACGGCGGCGATGGCTTTTAATGCTGACTCGCTAGACATTTTAATGCCGAGCCCCGCCTTAAAACCGAGAGCGGTTGCGAGTCCGATCCTGATCCCTGTGAAACTTCCCGGCCCTGCAGATGCGGCTATCAATGAAATGTCGTATCGAGAAATAGAGTTCGTTGTCAGCATCTCATCGATATTTACGAGTAGGTCTTCAGCCTTAGAAACAGTGGATGAGCCGAGCCAGTTGGCGATCTCAACACCATTTTTTTGCAACGAGATGCTCCCGCCGGCAATGGCGGATTCGATAGCGAGGACAATGCAATCGGATCTGGTCATTTGTAATAATTGTATAGGCCTTTTGCAATATTAATGATCGACGGACCGATACGTTCTAGTGTCGTGCCGATCTGATAAAAAACGCGGGTTTTGGCGTCAAAACTCCCGTTTACCAACACTGTCGCAGCTATCGGATTTGGCGGCAATCGTTTTTTTACCTGTTTCCAAAACATTTTTCGGTCGTCCATCGACGCATATAGCCCGCGCAGAGGAGTATCGTCCAACCACTCTTTTTCAACCGTACTTATCATCCAAAGAGGAAGGTCGATTTTGGCTTCAGCGACCGGCGTATCGGTTAGATCCAGATCTAAAAATCTTTGGGCCAGGCCAATAGTGCATATCAGCCAGCGGCGCCTTTTTGTATCAACCGTATTCAAAAACCGATCCCAATCAAAATCCGGACGACGGTTTGCGATCAAATAGTAAATATCCCAAAGACGATCTTTGTTAGCACCGCCGTCGGTTAGCCAGTGAACGCATAACACACGAAGGTGATCCTCAGGCCGTAAAACCCGAACGGTTCCTGTTTCAAAAGTGATCAGTTCGGAGTGTAGAAAAAGATCTGACCATGGCAGGGTGTCTAAATGTCGTAATTCGCGATGAAGGTCGATCGCTAATCCCTTCGCCTCAGGACTGGCTACGATAACTGTTGCTTGATCAAAATCGGCCGACGTCACTGCCAGATCCATATCTACAGAATCGCGAAACTTTGATGTTGGATAAAACTGTCCGGCAGAAATGCCTTTGATGAGAATAGGTTCAATTCCATGGTGACGAAAGATATCGAAAGCTGTACATGCACGGACCTCGGAAGCTTTGTTTCTGATCAGGCTCCAACGGTCCTGATCCGTAATGAGAGTCTCATCGTCTGATATTAGCTTCGTCACAATAGAGAAAAGAGTAGCAAAGATACTTGATCCTTACTACTCTAATAAGTCTAAAAAAATTGAATTTTATGGTGCTACGCAGCTACCTGCAGTACACGTTGTACCCGCACATCCAGTCATTGGGCAAGGGTTTACGCTACATACGCATGATGCGCTTCCCAGTGCTTTCTGAGGAGCAACAAGAGATGCGATCACCGGTAAGGCAACCATTGAAGCCAAACCGATGGTTTTAAGAACCTGACGGCGTGACTGTCCTGCAAATCGCGGAGCAACGTCGCCATTCAAAAGACCATTTTCATTTAATTGGTCAATTGCAAGCCATACAAAGTCTTCTGTGACCTTGCCGTTGCCATTTGATTCGAACTGTTTGACAATATCTGCAACTGAGTTGGAGCCGTCACACGACTTCCAAACAAAAGCAGCCGACTGATTCAAACAATGAGCTTTGTTGGTGTCCAGATCATAGACGAGCACCTCGTCGGGCATTTCTTGAACCACCAGACCATTTTGTCGGGCCATCGGATTCTGCGTATTATTCGGATTATTCATCTCTTCCTCCAAGCGTAAGATATTAAGCACAATTTAGGTAAAGCTATTATTTCTCAAATATCGTTTGTGTGTACGAACATTGAGAAAGCAAAAAAAAACAATATCAAAGTTATTCTACCTCAATTTACATGTTTGTCAATGAAATTGAGTAGGGTTTTAGCAAAAATTTCAGCCGAACCTCTTTGACTAGAGATAATTGTTGCACGGTTTACGATTTTATTCAAGACAGGTAAGGTGAAATTTGGCCGATTTACGAAAGAAAATGTAAAAGGGATCATTTCCAGAACACCGGAGCCCTCGCTCAAGATTACAGGCTCCCAAGGAGCTTCAGGCATATATTCAGTAAATAAGATTGCTCCTACAGGTATCGGTTTGGTTCCGACTGTGCCGCCAAGTTCTTCAGGTGATAGTTCATAACGAGTGTGGTCGGCGTTATCCTCACGCATTGAAAGGGTTCGCGGAAATGGATGCATTTTGCCGTCGAGGTCGAAAATAGCGTAATCGTCCGAATAATAAATTGCTCCATTCCGCACCAACTCGGCGACCAACGTCGATTTACCGACAAAACTGGTGCCGGGCAATAAAATAGCTTTACCATTCCAGCCGACTGCTCCCGCATGTATGAATAAACGATCGACGGCTCGTTCGGCAACTGCAGTCCTCACTAGACCGTTAAAGTATTGAAAAAAATACTCGGGAACAGTGTCAGCGGCAGCCAGCTCACCGCTTTCTATTAGTGTTAGGTAACCGCTTTCATCTTGGTTGAAGGTGAAAAGATGGTCAAGGTCTGATGTTTCGATCAGCCGTATGTCATTAAGAAGAGCGAGTCGCGCGACCCTTGCAGCTTCATCGACCAGGCTCTGGATATTGCCTTCGATGCGGATATTTACTCCATAACATTCAAAATCAAAGGGTCGGACGTGGGTATTTTTATGTTTTGACGAGGTCATAGAATTATATCTAGATCTTAATATATCCGAGCAATATCCGGCTGATAATTTGTGAAACATTAGGCACGAGATATTCGGCGGGCGGCGTCCACGAGGCGGGCTGGGCGATCGCAAGCTCGACAGCTCTCACGATCGCGTCGGGTTCGGTGCCGCTCAGGATGTTGCTGCCGCACTCGATAGTTTCCTGACGGTCAGTAGCATCCAGTAGAGTAATGTTTGGAGTGCCGAAGATGCAACATTCTTCTTGAACGGTGCCGCTGTCTGTCAGGACTACAAGCGAATTCTTTTCGAGCTTTACGAAATCGAAGAAATTCATCGTCTTGATAAGACGTATATTCGGAGATATTGGGCTAATACCCTGCTGATCGAGTTTTTCGCCTGTTCGTAGATTGGTAAAGACGAGAATATCTTTTCCGAATTTTGCAGCGACGGCCGCAAGTCCGTCGAATATATTCTTTAGACGCTCTGCGTTATCGACATTTTCGGCACGATCAATAGTTGCCAGAATATATTCAAAGGGCTTAACGCCCAGAGTATTCATGACTTCGCTTGCCTCGATATTGTCCGCGAAAGTGTCCAAAACCTCTTTGATCGGGTTGCCGGTCACGAAAATACGGTTTGACCCGATTCCCTCACGCAAGAGATTATCTTTACTTCTATTAGTATATGGCAGCAGGACCGTGCATGTGTGATCGACAGTTTTTCGATCGATCTCTTGGGAGACGCTGTCATCGTGACAACGGTTTCCTGCTTCCAAGAGAAAAACGGGTATGTTTCTGCGAGCGGCGGCGAGACTTGCCAAAGCACTGCTAGTGCCGCCTAAGACAAGCACGCGGTCAGGTTTGTGTTGTTCGAGAACCGCATCTACTTTCGCAAGTATCTGCCCGGCATGATCGCCAAATGTTTTAGATGTGATGCCCAGGTTAATATCGGGCGTGCGAATATCAAGGTCGCGGATAAAGATGTCGCTCAAGCTGTCGTCTGTATCCTGTCCGGTGTGGACGGTTATATGCTCACAATGCTGATCGAGCACCTTGAGAACTAGACTGAGCCTGATGATCTCCGGCATGGTGCCGAAAATGGTCATTATCTTCATATACTTATTGGCCGACTAAAGCTTTCCGTAATTCAGTCAAAGAAATTGCTGTCGTGCCGACCTGTTCGACCACAAGCCCGGCAGCGGTATTTGCAATACTAGCGGCAGTTTGGAGATCGGCTCCGGCTCCGATAGCAACGGCAAGCGAAGCGATGACGGTATCGCCGGCTCCGGTCACATCATAGACTTCGCGGGCGAGCGTATTAAGATGAAACGGTTCGCCTGTCTTGCTAAACAGCGTCATACCGTCTTCGCCCTGAGTAATAAGGACACTTTTCAGGTCTAGATCGTTAAGAAGTTTATTGCCTGCAACGTTAACCATTTGCTGACTGCTTTCTTCGAGTCCACAGGCATCTGCCGCTTCGCAACGATTTGGCGTTAGCAGCGATGCTCGCGAATATTTGGAATAATCCTTACCCTTAGGATCGACGAGTACCTCATTTCCCTTTTCATTCGCAAGATCGATCACTCGCCTTAATAGCGAATCGCTCAAAAATCCCTTTGCGTAATCTGAAATGACCGTCGCTTGGGTTTCCTCTATAAGATGACGGATCTTTTCCCAAACTGCATCTTCATCCTGTTTTGAAAGGTTGACCTCGGTTTCCTGATCTATCCTTGCCATTTGTTGGCTATGAGCGATGATTCGGGTTTTTACTGTTGTCGGACGAGATGAGATTCGGTGAATATGCTCCGGCGACACTCCGCATTCTTGTAAAACCTTTGGAAAAGCATCGCCCTCGGCATCGTCACCAATGATCCCGACAAGGATAGGTATTGCTCCCAAGCCAGCGACATTTGCCGCGACATTTGCTGCACCGCCCGCGGCAAGCGTCATATTATCCATACGCACGACCGGAACCGGAGCTTCGGGCGAAATGCGGCTGACGCTTCCCCACCAGTAACGGTCGAGCATCACATCACCGATCACGAGGATCTTTAAGTTGGCAAAACTGTCGAGAATATCCATTTAGAGTTCGTTTGCAGCGATAGCGGCGTCGATCATTTCGCACCATATATGTGCAATGGTGATGTGTGCCTCTTGAATACGAGCAGTTCGTGTCGAAGGGACCATAATACAGGCATCGCATAGAGACGCGAGTTTTTTTCCATTGGCACCGGTCATGCCGATTACCTTGCAGCCTTGTTTGCGAGCTTCCATTACGGCGGCAATTACATTTCGCGAATTCCCGCTCGTGCTGATCGCTATCAGACAGTCGCCCGTCGCGGCAAGAGCCTCGACCTGACGTGCGAAGATGCGTTCGAAATTATAGTCGTTCGCTAAAGCCGTCAGCGATGACGTATCTGTCGTCAGAGAGATCGCCGGCAAAGCTTTTCGCTCGGTCTCGTATCGCCCGACAAACTCAGCCGCAATATGCTGTGCGTCGGCGGCACTTCCACCGTTGCCGCAGAGTAAGACCTTATTTCCATTCTTAAAAGTATTGATAAGCAGATCGACGCACTCTTTAATAGAGGTTTGACCCGTTGCCAAAACTGCATCGAAAACGGCTTTATGTTCATTCAATGAACTTTCGATCAAAGATCCGCTTTCGTTTTGAGTTTTTTCTTCTGAGTGCATTTTTTCAGCGATTGCGGTTGTCGAAAACCCCGGAACAAGCGGTAGCGAAATGACCTGTCCACCGTTTGCCAACACGAAGTCAGAACCGATGATCTCGTCTATTTGCCAATCGTCGCCCTTGACGAGTATATCGGGCTTTATCTGCTTTATCAGTTCTTCGGGCGTCAGTTCGTCGTAAATTATCACTTCATCGACCGCCGCGAGACCTAGCAGCACGGCCTTGCGTGATTCCTGATCCTGCAAAGGACGGCTTGGGCCTTTGATAGCGGCGACCGATCTGTCGCTGTTGATACCAACGATCAAACGTGTGCCGAGAGCTTTTGCCCGTGTGAGCAGGTCAATGTGGCCCGGATGGATGATGTCGAAACAGCCGTTTGTGAATACGATCATAAAAATTAGCCGCTGACGGATAAATGCTGGTTACTTTTCGCGACCTGACTTTCGATCCAGCGATATGTTTTTGCGAGACCGTCTTCGAGCGAGACCTGCGGCTCCCAACCTAAAACCTCACGCAGTTTTGAATTATCCGAATTACGTCCGCGAACTCCCTGCGGCCCGTCGATGTGCTTTTTGGTCACCGTAATGCCTGCTGCATCGGCGATGATGTCGGCAAGCTGATTTATCGAGACCATACGGTCTTGTCCGAGATTCAAAGGCTCGGCGTGATCGGACTGCATCAGCCGATAGATCCCGTCGACGCAGTCCTCAATATAACAAAACGAACGTGTTTGTTCACCGTCGCCCCATATCTCGATCTCGTGGTTGCCGGTTAGCTTTGCGATAGCGATCTTACGGCATAACGCTGCCGGAGCTTTTTCGCGGCCGCCTTCCCAAGTGCCGTTTTCGCCAAATATATTATGAAACCGCACGGTCCGCGTTTCGATGCCGTAATCCTGCATATAATGCATACAGAGCCGTTCGGAGATCAGCTTTTCCCAGCCGTAAGCATCCTGTGGATATGCCGGGTATGCGTCGGATTCTTTGAGAGGCGTGACGTTTGCGTCTTCTTGCAAATGTTCGGGATAGATACACGCTGAGCTTGTATAAAGGTAGCGCCGGACATTATTTTCGCGAGCAGCGTCGAGTGTATGTATATTAATGAGCGAATTGTTATGCAGTATTTGTGCGTGGTGGCTGGAGATAAATCCCATCCCGCCCATATCGCTTGCGAGAGCGTAAACGTGCTCGACCTTTCGCGTGGCTTGCAGGCAGTTTTCCCAACGACGTAGATCGAGCAGTTCGAATTCGTCAGCGGTCGTTTCAGTAAAATCAGGCAATTTAATATCAACACCGCGAACCCAATAGCCTTTAGCCTGTAGATACGTCACGAGATGGCTGCCGATAAAGCCGCCTGCACCCGTAACTAAAACTCTGGTCTGTTCGCTCATTAGATAATTATTTCGCTGTATTTACCGCATCGGTAAACGATAATACTAGCAAATGCCCGGTGCTTTGAAAACACTTACTTTGAACAGTTGCGGCAAATTGGCTAAACTGTGAAACACGTTCTTACACCAATGGAAACCGCTACGCCGATGCTTCGGCAATATCTCGATATTAAAAAACTTTACCCCGGAACGATACTGTTTTTCCGGCTCGGGGATTTCTACGAGATGTTTAACGAAGACGCGGTAACAGGTTCACGCGAGCTAGACATTACTTTAACGGCTAGGCACAAAGATTCGCCAAATCCAGTTCCGATGTGCGGCGTTCCGTATCACGCTGCTCCAAATTACATCGCGAGGCTGGTTCGCAAAGGCTATCGTGTCGCGATCTGTGAACAGACCGAAGCTCCGGCGAAAGGTGTAAAACTCGTCAAACGTGAGGTCGTCCGCGTCATCACGCCCGGAACCGCCATCGACCCGCAGCTCGTGGAGCCGAAAGATTCTATTTATCTCGCGTCCATATGCGGCGGCGGCGATACGTTCGGAGCGGCGTTTCTCGAAACATCATCAGGCAGTTTTTCTGCAACTGAGGTAACGGGTACTGATGCTTGGGCAAAAATATGCGACGAGATCGAAGCCCATGGGCCGCGTGAGCTGTTGTACCCGAGATCGCTTGAAAGAACGGTCGAGGGCACATTTGGCAGATCGCAAAGTCAAACGACTGCTTTATTTGCCGACCGCGAGCAGTCAAATTCATCGCCAAACCCTTCGATAACGCTGACGCCTCAAGATGATGCATCTTTTGATGAAAATCCAAGCGCTGCTCTTCTGAAAAAACAGATGGAGGTCGCCGATCTTGCGGGATTTGGGCTTGGCGGACACGGTGCGGCGATACAGGCTGCGGGAGCTTGCCTGAAATACGCACAGGACACGCAACGCGCCGCCGCCGGTCATATTTCGCAGATCAGCTATTTTGAATCGTCCGATTCGATGATCCTTGATGCCGTGACGCAGCGAAATCTTGAGATATTTGATTCGCGTGGCAACAAGAGCAAAAGCACGCTTTTTGGCGTTATTGATGAGACGATAACCGGAATGGGCTCGCGGCTATTGAAACAATGGCTGCTGCGTCCGTCTCTAAAACGCAGTGAGATACAGACTCGTTTGTCCGCCGTCACTGAGCTTTCGGATCTGATATTGCGTGAAAAACTCCGCTTTCTTATGAAAGAGGTTAGCGATCTCGAACGTCTTGTCGGGCGACTCAATCTCGGCACGGCATCGCCTCGCGATCTTAACGCTCTAAAACTTTCGATCGAGAAAGGGCCGCTGATAAATCTGGCTCTAGCGGATGCTAAATCTCTGTTGCTACAGGTTTTAGCAGAAAACATCTTCGAATTGCCTGAGACACGAGACCTTATCGGACGAGCAATATCAGACGAGCCGCCGATAAACCCGAGCGACGGCGGTGTGATCCGCGCGGGATTTAATGCCGAACTTGATGAAATAAGAGGTATTTCGACATCTGCGAAACAAACCATCGCGGCCTTCGAAGAGCAAGAGAAAACGCGAACGGGCATCGGCAATCTTAAAATAAGGTTCAACAACGTCTTTGGATACTACATTGAGATCTCGAAGGGACAGGTTTCTCGTGTGCCGGACGATTATGAACGGCGGCAGACACTTGCGAATGCCGAGCGGTTTACGACGCCGCAGTTAAAGGAATGGGAGCAGAAAGTTCTTGGTGCTGAAGAACGGATCGCTCAGATCGAAAATGAGCTGTTTTTGCAGGTTCGTGCAAAAGTTTGCGAAGAGAC
>JBKJRA010000006.1:0-5625 GCA_046594975.1 Pyrinomonadaceae bacterium
ACCCAAAACCGTGATATTTTAAGCGTGTCACAATCATGTTTTGATTGTGATATCGCACAAAGTAGTTTTCAATCGTCTGTAATTTCTTTTGCTTCAGTAGTGTCGGAGAAATCTTGATTCGCCTACCCCCAACCCTTCACCACCGAAGCCGGCCGCATGGTCTTCCTCTTCGAACTGTATGAGAAATACACGGCGGGATTGTTTGTGGAGAAGAAGAAAAAGAGAAATTCACCACAGATGAATGCAGATAAACGCGGATAGGAGTTTTTAAATTCTTATCCGGCTCATCTGTGTTGATCTGTGGTTAATTCTCTTTTCGGTTTTAGGCCGGCGTAGCGGGTTACGGCTTGTGTGCAGTCAAAAAAACGCGACCTTATGTGCTGTCGCCCGCTACGCGGGCTTTGATTTATTTGTTGACGATCCACGGGTTTACACCCGTGGCTTTATGCTTGTCACCCGCTACGCGGGCTCAAAATCAATCGAATTCTGTTACTTTTCCAAAAACCTCGCAATTCCCTTTTTACAATCGTCGGTCATGCGGGCGCGGGCGTTGGTTTCGACGCCTTTGGCAAGGGCTTCGGGGAATGGGATGCCGTCGATGTCGTAGAGTAGGCGTTTGGTCATCGCAACGGCGGTGCCGCTGAGCTTTGCGTACTGTTTCGCGAACGCGAGGACGTCTTCGTCAAAGGTTTCGTTGTTAAATATGGCGTGGACGAGGCCCGCGTCTTTGAGTGCGTTGCCCGCCGTCTCGTAACCGAGCGTGAGGATCGCAAAAGCGTCTTTCTCGGACATATTTCGCCCGACCATCGCCGCCACCATCGCAGGCACGAACCCGATCTTGACCTCCGGAAACCCAAAACGGCTCGTCTCGTCCGCAAAGATCAGGTCGCAAGCCAACGCTAAGCCAAACCCGCCCGCCAAAGCACGCCCCCGAACCGCCGCGATCACCGGCACGCGAAGCTTTCTCGGTAGATCAAACAGCTTGGCAAGCGAACGTGCGTCTTCGACATTCTCTTCGTATGACGCATTCGCGATCTTTTGTATCGAAGCCAGATCAGCACCCGAACAGAAATCCTTCCCCGCACCCCGAATGACAATGCACCTAACCGATTCGTCACCGTCAGCCTCGGTCAAAGCCGTCTTCAACGCCGCGATCAACTCGTCGTTCAAAGCATTACGCTTCTCCGGACGGTTGAGCGACAATATACGCACGGAACCTTCGGTTGTAGCTATCAATTCGATCATAAAAGCATATTTTGCCACGAATGGACACGAATTTAGAGAAACCTAACCCTCTTGACTATCCTATTAGTGTTCATTCGTGTTAATTCGTAGTTAAAACTCTTAGTATAGCTTTGCAGCACGGTCGATCTCGGCGGCGAAGTTCTCGATGGTTTTGGAGACGATCGCTATCTGCTCTTGAGCTTCCCGCCAGTCACGCTGTTCGAGAGCCTCGCGAACGCCGGGCAGCGTCTTGACGCCGTAACCGGTGTAGAAACCGGGGGCGTATATCTGATGGCGAAACCAATCGCGTCGCGGCAGGCCTTCGGTTCGGGTCAATGTGCGTTCTGCTTTGAAAAGGATATCGTCAAGTTCCTTTTGAGTGTTCGCATTGGGCTGTTTCCCGGCGGACGCCCGCTGATAAAAGCTCGCACTCTCTTTTAATCGAGCGAGTGCGTTCTTCAGAGGATCAAAGTCGATCTGCGGAACGTCGCCTTTCATCTTCGGAGAGGTCAAACCGTCTTTCGGGTCCTGAACCGCTTGCCACATACCGCTCGAGATCATTTGGTTCATTGTCTTCGTGTCGTCACGCATCGTGTCCGCGAGCTTGGTCACTTCGCCGACATACTGGCCGACGGTGTCAGCAAAGTTTGTGAACTCGAACGGCAACGTATCGGCGTTTGCCAGCCGCAGCACAGCGTGGCCGCAGACCTTTGAAAGGGCGACGCCGTAGGCATAATTAGGGTCGATGAACCGCGTGTAGTTGTCGAACGAATCATAGATCGAATGATACGATCCACCGCCGTCCTCGCCGCCAAAGCCAATGTTCATCGACGCGATCCCTAGATGCTGCAAGAACGGCGTGTAGTCCGAACCTGACCCAAGGGCACTGATCCGCAGATCCTTACGCGTCATCGCCTCATTACGTTGTGCGGGTGTGCCTTCGACGATCTGTTGAGCACGCGACCGTTCCAGCACCGACAGTGAAGTTTGCGGATCAGGCACATCGCGTCCGACTTCGTTGATAAATTTCTCAAGCGTGTGTGATCCGCCGATACCCAGAAAACCGCGACCATTCGAATCAGTATTGATGTAAACAGCCGCCTTTTGCCGCAACTCTGCAGCGTGCGTCTCGACCCATTCGGTCGAACCGATCAGGCCTTCTTCTTCGGCGTCCCACGCACAATAGACTATCGTGCGTTTTGGCTTCCAACCCGTCTTAGCAAGCTCACCGATGGCACGTGCCTCTGCCATCTCGGCCACCATTCCGCTGATCGGATCGCTCGCTCCGTTGACCCACGCGTCGTGATGATTGCCGCGGATGATCCATTCGTCGGGCCGCTCGCTGCCCTGCATCTTTGCGATCACATCGTAGATCGTCTTGATCTCCCAGTTGAATTCGAGCTTCATGTGAACTGTCGGAGCCCCGCCGCCGAAATGATAGGTCACCGGCAGAGCCCCGCGCCAAGCGTCAGGCACGACCGCACCATCGAGATTTCGCAGCAGCGGCAACGCGTCTGCGTAGGATATTGGCAGCACGGGGATCTTTGTCAGGGTCGGAGCGTCTTTTGGATTCAATCGCTTGGCGTCTTTTGTAGCACCGACATCTTTGGTCAAAGGGTCGCCAGGATATGTCGGCATATCCATCACCGAACCACGCTGGACACCATTCTCACTCCGCCAAGGACCTTTTGGATAAGTATCACCCTGATAAAACCCGTCGTTTTTGGGGTCGGAGTAGATCAGGCAACCAACAGCACCGTGCTCCGCAGCAACTTTTGGTTTAATACCACGCCAAGCTCCCCCATAACGAGAGATCACGATCTTGCCTTTTACATCGATGCCCCGGCGTTCTAGTTCATCGTAATCCGCTGGCGTCCCGTAATTGACATAAATCAATGCCCCTTTCACATCGCCATCGATCGAATACGCGTTATATGTCGGCAACTGATCTTTCTGCTGACCTGAGGTCGAATCTTCTTTTAAAGCTGGCTCATTCAACTTGAGAGTGAATTTCTCAGGCCCGGTCATCTCGACAAGTCGCGTCTTCGGGGTCGGGAACAGGACTTCAAACTCCTCGATCTCGGTCTTAAACCCCCACGACTTGAATTTGTCCTCCATAAACTTCGCATTCTCTTTGTCATATTTCGACCCGAGATTGTGCGGCTGAGCGGACAAACGCTTCATCCATTCACGGAGATTGTCGGCCTTGAGATAAGAGTCAAACTTAGCTTCAGCACTCTTTTGTGACTGCGCACCGTCTGTAGTAAAGCCCATCATTTGAGAGCTTTGACCGAACGACTGTGCAATCAATGAAAGTGATAAAACCAAAAGAAGTGAAGTGCGGAAAATGGATCTGTACATTAAGCCTCCGGAGAATAAAATGAATTTGAGAATGTAAGTATTGTAAGACAGCCGCAACAGTTTCGGCGAACTATTCATCTAGAAACTTTCGCAAAACCGACGTCACCTCGTCACGGGCTTCTTGCTGAACCCAATGACCGCTATTTGCGATACGGTGTTCCGTAAAAGGCCCGCTGATCATATCGCCGACTCCCGCGACGGTCTGCGGCAAAACAGCCTTGTCCTTTTCACCGTAGATGAACAGCGTCGGTATATCGATCTTTGGCGGTAATCCGCCTTTGCCAAATAAACGTTTTAGGATGTTCGCCCGATAATAATTGAGCATCGCAGTCGGTGATCCGGGCTGGCTCCAAGCCTTTTTATACTCAGCGATCTCTTCGTCGCTGAATACATTTGGCTCGGCCGTCGATCCTCTCAGAGATTTTTCGAGAGACTCAAAATTCCTCTGCCGGAATACACGCTCGGGCAGACCGGGCAGCTGGAAGAAAAACATATACCAGCTCGCAAAGAACTGTTTCACCGTCTGATTACGTTTCCAGATGGGTATCGGCGGCACTTGCAAAGCTCCGAGCTTCCACAGCACCTCAGGATGTTTCATCGCTAGTGCCCAAGCAACCGACGCCCCCCAATCGTGCCCTATCACAGCCGCCTTTTCACGGCCTAAATGTTTGATTAGACCGACGATGTCTCCGACCAATTCGTCGATCACATAATCAGAAGTATTAGGCGGTTTGTCAGAAAGATTGTAACCGCGCATGTCGGGGGCGACTACGGTAAATTCATCGCTGAGAGCTACCATCTGGTGCCGCCACGAATACCAAAATTCAGGAAAGCCGTGCAGCAAAACAACGAGCTTTTCGCCGCTTCCGGCAATCGCATAATGCAGCTTTACCTTACCTGTGTCTGCGTAATCAAAAGTGATGCGTTCATCAACATTCATACAATACCAGCATCACGTGCCTCATCATCCGAAACCTCGATATACATCCGCAGCAATGCCGTCGAGAATGTTTTCCCCTGTGCATCGGTCATCAGGCTGCGTGTACCGCCGCCGCCGAGCGATTCGTGAAGTAAAAAGTTCAATGCTTTGAGATTAGGCAGTTCAAATCGCTCGACACCGCCTTTGACGATCTCGCCGAAATGACGTTTAACGGCATCGGCAGTGACTTTGCGTTCGAGCAGCGGATAGTATTCGTCCTTTAGAGCGATCAGTCCGACATTTGCAGTATCACCTTTGTCGCCGGAGCGAGCGTGAGCGAGCTTTACCAATTGGATTTCCATATCTTGATTATAAACTTACGACGTTAAATTACAGAATACCCGATGGCTATCCCGAGTGCGTCGGCGGCGATCTCATCGATCAATCCAAATTGTAGCGCCCGCTCCGCATCTATCGGAGTCGCTGTGAAAAACATCTCAAGAGCATTACCGCGGCCTATCAGTCTCGGCAAACGCTGCGTTCCGCCCCAGCCCGTGATGATCCCAAGCCCTGCTCCGGGATGCGCGAACTGGGCATTCGGAGACGCGATGCGTCTATCACAGCTCAACGCTAGGTCGAGTGCTCCGCCAAAGCAGAATCCGTTTATTGCGGCGAACGTCTTCTTCGGCAAGGCCGCGACTTTCGCCATAAGATCTTGTCCCAGTCGCGCGAAATCTTTAGCATCGCTCGACTCCACCTCAGCTATCTCGCGAAGGTCCGCACCAGACGCAAACGCATCGCCCTCGCCGGTAAATATCAAACACTCCACCGATGTATCGGAACCGGCATCATCGATTATACCGTCGAGCAGCACGAGCACCTCGACCGACAGCGGATTGCGTATCTCAGGCCGCGTAAAGCGCACGACCATCGCCCTTCCGACGCATTCAGTTTGGAGTAAACCAGCCATAAAGAATTTAGCCACCGAGAGCGTAAGGCACACCAAGAAAAACTATACTTAATCAAAGTAAAGCATTTTCAATCCTTATAATAAAATCTGTGGCCTCTGTGTTCGCCGTGTCTCTGTGGTTAATTCTGATCTTAGAAAATGCTCAACTTCA
>JBKJRA010000088.1:0-5239 GCA_046594975.1 Pyrinomonadaceae bacterium
CTGCATGATTAAAGAAATCTGATGGCAACACACTCACATTTATGAAAATCTCCGAAATCAATATTTTCCCGATCAAATCGTTAAAGGGAATCACGATGGATGCGGCGACGGTCGAGGCTCGCGGGCTTAGGCACGACCGGCGTTGGATGCTGACGGATTCGAATAATAAATTCATGACGCAGCGTGAGTTTCCGGGGATGGCTTTGATCGAGGTCGGCGTGAGTGATGACGGGCTTTATGTGACGGCGGAAAAATTCGGGACGCTGGAACTGCCGCTTTTGCCTGAGACGGGAAACGTGAGCCAGATGACCATCTGGCATAGCCTCTGCGACGGCGAGATCTATCCGGCGGTCGTGAGCGAGTGGTTTAGCGATGTGCTAGAGACGAATTGTCAGCTTGCTTATATGCCTGACGATTCGCGTCGAAGCGTAAATCCAAGATTCGATCGGGGCGAAGATATTGTGAGTTTTGCAGACGGCTATCCGCTGATGCTGCTTGGTGAATCGACGCTTGCGGATCTCAATTCGCGGCTCGATGTGCCGCTGCCGATGAACCGCTTTAGGCCGAATCTGGTGGTTTCAGGCTCGACCGCGTTTGCCGAAGACGACTGGACGCGAATCCGAATAGGCGATGCCGTTTTTCGCTCCACCAAGCCCTGCGAACGCTGTGTTATTACCACTGTCGAGCAGTCAACAGGCCAATTTGATGGCAAAGAGCCGTTAAAGACCCTCGCGTCGTACCGCATGGCGAAAAGCGTTATGCCCGAACGTCTCGAAGCCCGCGGCGTTAGTGAAAATGCAGTGCTTTTCGGACAGAATCTGATAGCGGAAACGACAGGCCTGACAATAAATGTGGGCGACGACGTTGAGATCATTGACTGATCATTCCAGACCTTTGCCGGATAACAATTCGAGAGCCTGCAGGTATCGGGCGGTCGTTGCAGCGGTGATCTCGTCAGGTAGCGGCGGTGCGGGGGGCTGTTTGTTCCAGTCGAGCGTTTCGAGATATTCGCGGACAAATTGTTTGTCAAATGACGTCTGGGCGTGGCCAGGCTCGTACGTTTCCGCCGCCCAGAAGCGCGAGGAATCGGGCGTTAAAACCTCATCTATGAGGAGAATATTTCCTTTACGGTCGACGCCGAATTCGAATTTGGTGTCGGCGATGATGATGCCGCGCGTGATTGCATAATCGCGGGCGAAATTGTAGATCGCGAGGCTCAGATATTTTAGCTTTGCAGCGGTGTCGTGGCCGATAATTTTTGCAAACTCAAGCTGATCGATATTTTCGTCATGGCCGGTCGCGGCCTTTGTCGCAGGCGTGAAGATCGGAGCGTTCAGTCGATCGCATTGCCGCAGGCCCGGCGGCAGTCTGTGGCCGCAGACGGTGCCGGTGGCTTTGTAATCCTTCCAGCCTGAGCCTTCGAGATACCCGCGAACGACGCATTCGACGGGAAACACTTCCGTGCGTTTAACAAGCGACGAGCGTCCGCGCAATTCTTCGTGGCTGCGTATCAACTCGGGCATCCTGTCGAGTTCGGATGTAATCAGATGATTGGGCGTTAACTTAGCGAGTTTTCCGAACCAAAATGTCGATAGTGCCGTCAGAATCGCACCTTTGTTTTCGATCGGCGTCGGCAGGACGCAATCGAACGCCGAGAGACGGTCAGTGGCGACGAGCAGCAGGCGCTCCTCATCAACCTCGTAAACGTCACGGACCTTGCCGCGATGGAGGAGTTTCAGGTCGGCAATTTCGGATTTGGAGATGGTCTGAACAGCCGTCATAAGATTTTGTTTAATAAGATAACTGTATTACGAATCGCCGCCTTCCGCAAAGCCCGCACTAAGAGCAAAGTTTTTTTAAATTAGCCGTTGTTAAATTTTGAATAACAAAGTTGAAATTTGTGGTGACAAGCCACAAATAAATATGCATAATATTAAGTGGTGAACTGATCTGTCAGCTCCGTCCCTCGCTCACACCGCTTAGTTTTCTTCAGGACACCGATAAATATTTAGTTATTTGTTCCCATAATGAAAGGCTTTTCTTATAAACATTACCGGTTAACCGGATCAATATTAGCCGCAGCGACGTTTGTAATGAACGTCGCAGCGCAGCCGTCGCTTGCGGAAAAAGAGAAGGAATTTATTGACGGGTCGGGCGACCGTATGTTTTATACGGTTGTATTTGTAGTTATTGCTTCTCTGGGAGCGGCTTTTTACCTTTGGCGCCGGAGCAAAAAAGGCTCTGATCAGCCTCAATATAATTACGCTAATCGTTACGCCGATTATTACAAAAGCGAAAGCTACAATATGGAGGGCGTGGACGCCGAAAAAGAACTTGAATGGCTGCGAAAGGCAAAGAAATCGAATGCTAAAGCGAACGGTAACAGTTCAAAAATAACCTTTGGCGTCAAAGCCGGAGCCGCAGGTCGCAAGCCCGCTGTTGCTGCCGCTAGACCTGTTTCTGCTGCTGACGACAGCCCGGACACAAAACTATTTCAGGAAAAGATGCGTCGGCTGCAGTATGCACAACTGCCGATCAATTCATTTAGCAATCTTACTCCTTCCAAAACTTTCGAGGGTTTGCCGATTTCCGAAGACGCCTCACTGCTCAATGCGATCGAGCAGGCAAATGAGGAGTTTGAAGAAGACGAGTCAGTACGCGAATTATCAGTCAGGATACTAGCGGCTTTTAAAACGCGAAGCTCGGTTGATGCTTTGGCGCAGATAGCTCTTTACGATCTTTCGTCCGGCCTAAGATCGAAAGCAGTATCGATCCTGACGGACTTTGACCACGAATCTGTTTTTGAAGCTATTTTACTAGCTTGTGCCGACCCGACACGTGAGGTTCGCGCGGCTGCCGGACGTCGGCTGTTTAGATTAAATTTTGATCGAGCGGATGCTTGGAAACGCATTATCGAAACGCAAGATGAATTTCGTATGCGTCACGCTGCGAGGGCTGCGGTCGAAGCAGGCATCGTCGGAAAGGCATTCGAACGCCTCGTCCATGAAGATCTTAAGGTTTCATATGAAGCTTTTGTACTGGTAGCTTTGATGATCAAAGCCCGCGAGACTGCAGAGCTTTTCGAAGCTATACAGACTCACAAAGACGAGCGGGTTAAATATGCGATCTTACATGTTCTGCGGTCGATCAAGGACGTAAACGCTCTTAACGGTTTAAATCAACTTTATGTCGGCCATACATTTCCTACCGAGTTGAACGAGAGGATTTTAGAAACGATAAAGAGTTTTGATCGTGTGCCTGCCTGATCGGCACCCTCCGGCACAATAGAATTAACTAGCTGTAATAAGGGGTTTTACGCATGACCGGAGTAAATATTTCTGAAAACAACGCCGTCGTCGCGGTAGGTTCGGCAGCACCGGATTTTACGCTTGCGACCGAACAAAACAAAGAATGGCGGCTTTCCGATCACATTGGGAATGTCGTCGTTTTGTTGTTTTATCCGCAAAACGAAACGCTCGTCTGTACGAAGCAGTTGTGCTCCGTCCGTGACAATTGGGGCAAATATCTCGAAACCAAGGCCGAGATCGTCGGCATATCGCCCGGAACGTCGGACGTACATCAGACATTTTCCAACAGCAGACAACTGCCGATATCACTATTGGCAGACCCTGGTCGTAATATCACGACAGTTTTTGGAAAGCATTGGCTGTTTCCGATCAATTTTACGAGGGCTGTAGTGGTGGTTGACGCCAAGGGCATCGTTCGCAATCGCGACGTGATGCTGCGTGCGTTTCGCCCATCAGACGACAACGTAATAACAGATATTTACGCGGCTCGCGGCGATGCATTTAGCGACAAATACGCACAGCTGCGGACGCGTCTAAAAAAGATCTGAGCTTTTAGAGAAATTTATTATGAAAATATATCGATCCGGCCATGTTCCGGCTCGATTTTTTTTTAATCTTTATTTATGATTAAAGTATGCAATTTCGTCTCATGTCTGAAAACACCCCAAAGGGGGACCAGCCTGCGGCTATCAAAGAGATCGTCGATAATCTGAATGGCGGCACAAAAGATCAAGTTTTGCTCGGCATCACAGGCAGCGGCAAGACATTTACGATCGCAAATGTGATCGAACAGGTTCAGCGTCCGACACTTGTGCTCGCTCATAATAAGACGCTTGCGGCCCAGCTTTATCAGGAGTTCAAATCATTTTTTCCCGATAATTCGGTCGAGTATTTTGTCTCATATTATGATTATTATCAGCCCGAGGCATACGTTCCCGCCGCTGATCTATTCATCGAAAAAGAAGCGACTATCAACGAAGAGATCGACCGTCTGCGTCTGTCGGCGACGCGTGCTCTGTTCGAACGGCCCGATGTGATAGTTGTAGCGTCTGTTTCATGCATTTATGGTCTTGGCGATCCGGATGCGTATTTTGGGATGCTGATATTTATCAAGCCCGGAATGAAGATCAAGCGTGAGGAGTTTCTACAAAAGCTCGTCGAATTGCAATACGAACGTGTCAACATCGAATTTGAGCGCGGTTCATTTCGAGTGCGGGGCGATGTTGTCGAATTGTATCCAAGCTATCAGGATCAGGGGTACCGCATCGAATTTTGGGGCGACGAGATCGACGCGGTTTACACGATAGATCCGCTGCTTGGCGAAGTTATTACCAAGCACGAAACGCGTGTTCCCATCTATCCGAAAACGCACTATGTGATGACCAAGCCGATCATCAAGCGGGCGGTGCAGACTATACGCAAAGAGCTTGACGAACACGAGAAATTTCTCGTTCAGGAAGGCCGGGTCGTCGAGGCTCAGCGGCTGCACCAGCGGACGATGTATGACCTCGAGATGATGAAGGAGATGGGTTTTTGCCGCGGGATCGAAAATTACTCGCGGCATCTCACTGGAAAACTCCCCGGCGAGCCGCCGCCGACGCTGCTTGATTATTTGCCGTCGAATGCTCTGATGGTGATCGACGAATCGCATCAGACTGTGCCGCAATTGGGAGCGATGTTCAAAGGTGACCAGTCACGTAAAGGGACACTTGTCGAGTACGGGTTTCGTCTGCCGAGTGCTAAGGACAACCGGCCGCTCAATTTTCAGGAGTTTGAAGAACGGGTCGGACAGACTATCTATGTCTCAGCAACGCCCGGAAATTACGAACTTGAAAAGACAGAAGGCGAGGTTATTGAACAGATCATCCGTCCGACAGGGTTGCTCGATCCGGTCGTGGAAGTAAGGCCCGTGAAAGGCCAGATCGACGACC
>JBKJRA010000355.1:0-5408 GCA_046594975.1 Pyrinomonadaceae bacterium
GCCCCACCGGCACCCGGCGACCATGCATACCCGAATCTCGGGGCAAAATTAAACTTGCTGCGGATATTGGTCTGGTTTTCGTAACGCAGTCCAAAACTCAAGAGCAGTGCCGGGCTGATGCGCCAGTCGTCGGTTGCAAAGATCCCACCGTCATATTGCGAGACATCCGCAAGCGGTTGTCCTGTCGTGATCGAAAACTGCGTCGGGTTGTAGTTATTGTAATTAGCATTAACTGTACCCAGTAATTTCTGACGGTATTGCTCGATCGACGAAACCGCCGGAGCAACTAATGTGCAGCCAGGACCTACCGGCGTACAACCTGACGGCGAACGAACCTCCGCAAGCCCGGCGAATGAAAATGTGCCGCCAAAGTTGCTGGCAGAGCGATCCGATATGTTTACGCCACGGAGCCTGCCTCCAAATTTGACAGAGTGCTGAAGATTTTTACCGAACGATGTTGTCGTGAAATTATTGACTTCCCAGGTTTTGTTGTGGGTAAAGTTAAGTCCGATCTGGGCGCCGCCGCCAGTAAATGCTGATGAGACGCCGATCGTCGGAATTGTATTATCACCTTTCGAATCACGGTTAGATCGACTGTACTCAAAACGCGTCTCATTAACCGTTTTGGGGTTAATGATCATCGTCTCGGTCAAGCGTATCTCATGCTCGCGGCTGCTGCTTATGAAAGCACGCGAAAGCAGCGACGTATCGCCAATGCCCTGATTTTTCGAACTCGAATTGGTAAAGCTGTATCGAGCCACCAAAGTGTTTTTATCATTGAGTGCTAGATCAAATCGCGGTGCGATCGAAAATCGCCGTGTCGGGACACCGACATCTTTTCTAAAACCAATAATGTTGTAACCAGAATCGATTATCTGAGCATTGATGATCGCGTTATTATCCTGCTGATTATTGTTAACATCCAGAAAGAAGGACGATTTACCTTTTGTGATAGGCCCCGAAAGGTTGCCGCCGAAACCGCGCGTTTGGCTAGGAGCACGGTTCACCGCAAACGGATTGCGCGAATTGAGGCTTTCATCATTAAATCTGCCATTTAACGAACCACGCCATTTGTCGCTGCCCGGCTTGGTCAGGATCTCGATGCGGCCGAAACCGAGACGATCATATTCTGCTGAAAAAGGATTTTGATTGATACGGATCTCGCGGATCGATTCTTTAGGCGGAAGCTGTCCGCCGGTGAAACCGTCGATATAGATCTGTCCGCCGTTTGGCCCGGCCGAAGCCCCCGCCAACGCTTGCAGCGCCGATTGCAGTTCGTCAGGATCGTCGGGCAGTGCATCGAGGTCCTTGCCCGTGATGACAGTCGCGTTGGCGTTGTTGTCAGCATCGTTTGATACCTGATTCGCATTGTTAACGTCAACGTTTTCGGTGACGCCTTCGACAGTAAGTATCACAACGAGGTCGCTGCGTGCACCAGTAGTCACTTCAACATCTGCATTTTCATAGAGTGCAAATTTGGTAGCGATGGCTTTGACGGTGTATTTGCCTGGAGCAAGTCCGGTAATTGTAAATTCGCCGCGGGCATTACTGATAGACTGTTTTTGTTTGCCATCAGCCGCAACCGCAGTAACGGTTGCACCAACTACCACAGCACCCAGAGTGTCCTGGACCTGGCCGCCGACGCTACCAGCCGTCTGAGCCAAAACGGCTCCGGCAGATAGTATCGAGAGCAATCCGATAAGAATAAATGTTCGTATAAGTTTCATGATAAATAGCCTTTGTGTATAAAAATTAAGGGCGGTTGTTAATCATCCCGCCCGCGGAACGTAAAATTTAGGGGAAACCGACACCGTCGAGTCCTGGAATAGTAAATCCGCCGTCAACTCCTCGACTGCGTCCAGCTCCTTCGCCGGCCTGTGCCATACGGATAAATGGCTCCACTCCCGCCAGCAGTTTGATCGCTCGGATCTTGTCAGTTGTTGCAGTTTTAGTACTGGAGACCGCGATCATATCGCCAACTTTTAGGTCGCCAGGTGTGATGTTCGGAAAACGGTCGAGCATTTCGTCGATACCGCCTCCGCCCGGACGTCCTCCGAAACCGCTTCGTCCCTGTCCGCCGCCCGATTGACCTTGACCACCCTGAGGCTGTCCGCCCGGTGCGACCGGCCTGGGGCCGCTGGTTCCACCACCTGCTCCCGGTGTTCCCGCCATTCTCTGTGCCATTTCAGCAGGAAACTTCTTTAAAAGTGACGTGTTACTTACAACGATGGTTACGTCTTTTTTAGTTTGCAGGTTTTTGATAACAACTTCGTTTTTGGCGGCATCGACAGAAACGACCGTTCCTGCAACCGTCTGAAACGCTCCGGTCAGGATCGTCTCAGCGGCAAGTGCGTTCCCTTCTGCATTCTTGTCACCCAATGCACGGAGCATATCTCCGGCCTTAACCTCGGCAAGTGAGCTCGCTTTTGCTTCGTCAAACCGCTCCGAATCGGGTGCGTAGCGGACGAATTTAGCATTAGGCTTTGGCGTCACCACCATGCTCGTGCTGCCCGTGAGACTGCGGACATCAACTGTGATCTGTCCTGTCTGAGCGTTAACCACGGTCACCTTTCCGGCGATACCGCGGGTTCTCCATTCAGCTGCTTCTTTCGCATTCTTTGCGGCAATATCCGCCTTAGTGACGTAATAGACCTGACGGGCAGGCAGCGATTTGCCGTCCATCGCCATAATACCGCTGACGGTCAGTTTGTCGCCGACCGCGATGTCAGTCATCACTCCGGGCGTTGCTGTCACAAGGCTCGGATTCTCAGCCGAGGCGTGTTTGAATATCGTCTTGTCGGTGATAATGACGTCGATCGGACCCGTTTTCGTGTTCACCGTAAACTTTTTATCCGCGACTGCGGTAACTTCACCGGCAATATACGACGGTTTAATATTGGTTACGGGCGGTTGTGCAAGCACAAATGCCCCGCAAAGCAGAGTAATAGCGATCGAAATTATGATCTTTTGCAGCATATTGATGATATTTTCCTTTTGAAAGTGATACGCAGCCAAATACTGAATTTGTCTCTTTCAAAGTATATGACGTTAATTCTAACAGTAAGGTTCATCCCTTAATGTAAAGAAATGTAAAAATGTGCAAGCGTAGTACTTACGGGTTTTGCCATTTAGGGGTTGAGCGTCCGGTGAGGATGAGTCCAATGCCGAATGTAAAGACAGTAAATAGTGCGAGCAGCCAGACATAAGGTAGAGATAGTAAGAGTGTCCAAGCAAGTACTCCGAAGAGAGTCGCAAGTGTTTCTGAGCGGTTGTTTTTCGACAGGAAATGCTTTTGGATCATCTTGCCGACGCTTACCTGCAAAGATACGCGTCCGAAAACGTATCCCAGCACGAGCAGCAGCATTCCCATCAGCCCGAGCGTAACTCCGAGATAATCCGGCAATGCCGTGGATCCGACAACAATCACACTTGTTATGAAGACAAATGCTACCGCACCTAAAGCACATATCTTGAGCCAGGAAAGTTGAATTCGCGCAACAGCTCGGCTGACTGCTCCCGGAGCTATTGTTGTCATTATAAGAGTAACAACGAACCAAAAAAGAGCTACAAGGATTCGCTGAGCAAGAAAACTTAACGAAAAAGCTGGTGAGAATATTTGCGACGGGTTTTGCCCAATATTACGCAATTCGTCTTCGAACATGCCGACTGTTACCGTTTCCTTACCCTGTTCTCGAAGAGGGTTTGGGCCTTCCGGCTTGTAGGCACCGCCAAAAACAATGATGTCACCGCCGATGTATGAGCCTTCTTTCTGGATCACGTTGCCGCCTATCGTCGCGACATCACCCTCAACGCGGCCCTCGACAGTTATGTCACCGCCCATCGAAAAAACACTATTGGCCCTTTTATGGACAGTAACTGATTTACCAAAGGCAATGATTTTTTGCTCCGGTGCATCATTTACCTCTATCGTATTCTGATCGTCAGAAAATGAGATCTCAGGATCCGCATATACACAAACACAAAATATCTGTAGAGCGAAAAATAGAAGAAACAGTTTTACGGAGATTTGAGGAAATGTAGGGCGAGTATGTGCTGTCTCTGATGAATAGTTCACGGTGATCTGTGGGGAAATCTAGGCACGCCGGGCACTCAAAGCTTTTCTCGAAACAAGCAGATAAAACACGGTAGAAACAATGGAAATGGTGATAACCGCCGCAAGTCCGATTTGAGACTCCGATGCCACAGTTCGGACGATCACCGCCATTCCGACAAAGAATGAATAGATCGCGTGACCGAAAATATCGGCAACAGCCGCAGTTTTTTCTAAGATAACAGAAAATCTGCCAAATAAGTTACCTGATTCGACTCCCATCGTAAATAAGGCAAACAGCGCGAGGCCGGCACAGATAAACAGGGCATTAAAACGCTCGCGAGGCCGACTCAAACCGCTTACAGTGCTCTCGGCGTTGGCGACAATTTGTTTTGTGAAGTTTTTCGGAAGTTCTAAATCACTTTCGTGCTTGAGGCTGGCATCGAGGTGACGCAAAAACAGCTTTTGCTGATTGAGTTCGTTGGAGCAAACCTGACAATCAGCGAAATGGCTATCCAATTCCAATTCATGGGCAAGCGTCAGTTCGCCGTCAATATATGCGGCGATCTCGTCCGACGGACAAGTGATGTTTTGAATTGTAGAGAGTTCAAAACTCATCCTAAACTCCTGTAAAACCTCGCTCAACAAAGATCTCACGCATCATCTCACGGGCACGAAAAAGACGATTTTTTACTGTACCTAAGGGCAAGCCCGTAACTTCGGCTATCTCGTCGTAGCTGAGGTCACGCGAATGCCGTAGTAATATCAAGTCGCGATACGCAGGCGGCAGGCATTTCACAACGGCATCGATCTCGTTACGCCATTCGTTGACCTCATGATCTTTTTCAGGCGACGGACGGTGGCTTTCGAGCTGTATCTGATATGTTCCGTCGGCATTTTCGGTCTCAATGCTCTGCGGCGTGATCGAATTTCGCCGCATGTGATCTATCGCCGCATTATGGGCAATGCGGTAGAGCCACGTTGAAAATTTATATTCGGAACTGTATTTTGTGAGTGAATTGTAAACCTTGATAAAGACTTCTTGCGTCACGTCGAGCGACGATTCGTAATCGCCGAGCATACGATAAACATAGCTCGTGATCGGCCGCTGATAACGCCGGACAAGCTCTTCGAAGCCGTCGGAGCGTCCGCTAATGGCTCCGATTATCAGTTCGCCATCGGTCAATGTTCTAACGCTTTCGAATGTGATCGCTTGTGCCGCCATCGTGTCAGGGTTAATACGGTAGTTTTATTTAAATTGTTTCAATCCGCAAGCCGCGGAGAGAATATATTACGCGAAGCCGAGAGCGGCGAGTCCTGCGGGAGCCGCGATGTCATTAAAGCTAAGTCCGCCTGG
>JBKJRA010000260.1:0-3320 GCA_046594975.1 Pyrinomonadaceae bacterium
GCGCCCAAGTGCTTCGGATGCAATGCTCTGGATCTTTGCCGGGACAAATTCGCTGCCGATGACGAGCAGTTTTTCGAGCAGGCCGCCGCTTGCACCACCAAATCGATCGTTATAAAACATCACCA
The DNA here is from genome assembly GCA_046594975.1 of Pyrinomonadaceae bacterium. GTDB lineage: Bacteria > Acidobacteriota > Blastocatellia > Pyrinomonadales > Pyrinomonadaceae > OLB17. Next base: position 126 of record JBKJRA010000260.1, read on the forward strand.
ATCTATAAACTTCGTCGTCGATCTCGTTCGGAGTGCATGTAACCGAACGCACAACCGCCGGCTCGTCACCACGCAATAACAAGGCCGTAAATCCGTCATTATTAGAGCTTATAAGCAGCGAATCGCTGTCTCCGTTTCGTTCGATCAGCCAGTTTGCCTCGCCGACGGCTCGAGGCAATATCAGCCCGGCTTTCCAGCCCATCGCTTCGAAAAGCGTCTCGTATTCGTCAATAACGGCGAGTTTTACAGCGGTCGCAAAATACCTCGACCGCCCATTTTTATCCGGCGAGATCTTTTGCATCGACAGGCGGAGTTCGCTTGCCGGAGCCCCAAAGTTTTGTTCAGCTTTCCAGTCCAAAACCTCTTCGGCCTCTTTCTTGGACGCAGGTTCGCTTTCGAGTGCGAGTATCGCCGTTCGGGCGGTGTTACTCGGCAAAGCGATCGACCATTTTTTTTGATTTAATAGCCCCGCCACCTCAACAACCTCGCGAACACAAGCAGCAAATTCTTGAGGAGCGGCGATATTGATATAAAGGAAACTCGGCTCGACTACGCCGGGTGACAAATCTACAGTAGCAGCCTGCTTGATCGAAAAACGGTTGCGTCCGCCCTGTAGAGCAACAGCCGAAATACTTGTTTTTTCGATACCGAGAGCGGCATTTGGAAAACGCGGCTGGGTTATTGATGAGAACATACTTTAGTATTTACTGTAAGGTTCGCCGTTGCTGTCGGTGCCGTCAGCACTGCTCTTTACGTCTTTTAATCCTTGTCCGGCTTCCTGTGAATTGATGTCGTCACCCTGTATCTCGGTCCACTCCGCTTTTTCAAGGATCGGATCGATTGGCTTTTCACGGAGATATTTTGCATCGACGAGCCCGTCTATCGAAGTCGGCAATTTCCCTTTGTCGGCTGTGTATTGATCGATCGCACGGCGCATCTGCCACAAATTTTCGTGCAAAACCGTTTCGCGTGCCTGACGGACGCTTCGCTCATACGTAGGCACAGCGATAGAGAGCAAGATGATCATGATAAACATCGCGATCATCAGCTCTAGCAGTGAGAAGCCTCGCTGAGTTCGCCGAGTTTTCAGAGTCTTCAGAGTTAGAGGGTTTCGGGAAATCCCCTTAACTCTGCAACTCCGCATCTCTGTAACTCTGTAACTATTTCTACCAGTCACTGTATTTCTCCCCGTTCAGAGCCTCATCTTTCGCAGCCGACCGCACGTCGAAAACATTTATCTCGTCCCAATTATCCGAATCTGCCTCTTGATACGATGAGCGGAGCTTCCAATCCTTTTCCCCTGTCATAGGATCGACTGGCATCTCGCGCAAATAAACCTTTGTGATCTCTTTAGTTTCGTTTATCTCTGTCGCTTGTTTACTCCCCTCGGTTATACCATTTCCGGCCGTAATATTGACGCCGCGAGCTTTTACACGAACGCCCGAAACTAAAAGATCAAGACTTGGTGGCAATCTGTCGAGATTGTCGATACTAAAGATCTTGCAGTCGTCAATAATGACGCGGCTGCGCGGGTCAGTAGGTACGCCGAATGTCGAATTTGGAGCTGTCGGATTACCGTTCGTAAGGGCTCCCTGGGCACAAGCTCCATAGGTATCCCGCCGAAATTCGTCTATCGCGCTCCGTATTTCACGCAAGGTTTCCCGCAACCTCATTTCCTTTTGACGCTTGACGCCGTTTTGAGCCATAGGGATCGTGCCCATCACGAGTATAGCCAGTACGCCCATCGTGATTATCAATTCGAGCAGACTGTAGCCGCCAACCGAATGCGGAATGCGGAATGCGGAATGTGGATTTACGTTCGTCTCTCGGCTCACTATTTCCAGATTGTCCCTTATTAAAACTTAACGGTAAAACTCTTGCCATCGGTGGTCAGAAAATTAAGCACATCGCTGTCAAACGCGATCTGCGGCCGTCCGCTGGTCAGTGCCTCTATCTCTACGTAAGCCAGCATCCCGAGAGCATTTGCGTCAGCGGTTCCTTTTGCCGTAAGCGAGATATACATCTTGCCATTTTGATTGAGGAACGGCGTTGCGGCTGTGTTCATTGTTTCTGGCCCAAATACGTCACCAAATGTGACGCTGCGGATCGCAACCTTTTTACTGTCAAATTTCAATCCGATCACAGCAGACCGGAATTTGCCGGTGCTGTCGATCAACACAGGAACCTTGACCTTGTCGCCGGCTTTCATATCCGGCAGATCAGCGCCGAATTTCAGATTCACCGAAGATGCCTCAGGCAGATCTACCGTCGGTGCTTTGATCTCAACGACATTTGTCGAGCCTGATGTATCAGCCGTTTGGTTCAACTGGAGTGTTTTGACGCTGTTGTCGATCGGTTTGAGGATAGGGGTTCCGGTTTCCACAACCTTTGCGGTTTCAGTACCAGCAGGTGACGATGTGTTATCAGTCTTAACATACGCCGGAGCTTCCGCCGTTTGATCCGGCAGCTGAACCTCAGACGCATTTGGAATGCGTCGAGCAGCAGCCAACATATCCTGACGATCTTCTTCGACGACCATTGCTTCGAGCGAACTATTTGTAGGTGTCGCGAGGCTGCCTGTAGGACGCTCGATCTCATCATCGGGCAAGATGGCGGGGGCACGTATAACACGCGGTGTGACCGCAATAACAATATCGATCTGACGGTTGTCACGAGTCGGAGCCGTAAACAGGCGACCAAGGATCGGGATCAGCCCGAGCAGAGGCAAACCTTGCTTGCCTTTCGTCTCCGAACCTTGGGCGACACTTGCGAGCAGCAGTGTCTTATTGTTTTGTATGCGGGCGGTTCCCTTGATCGTGCGTTCGGTAAATGTCGGAGTCAGCGTCGAAGCTCCGGCGACATCTTTCGATTCGATCTCCATTGCGACCTGAACGTCTTGGTTAGGAAAAACCAGCGGTTTGAATTTCAGAGTCAAACCGACCTGCTCGTAGTTGATGACGTTTGAAACAACGCCGCCGTTACCGACGGTCGTTCCTTGCCCGGTCACGAACTGGGCACTCTGGACCGGTACACGCTGTCCGATACGCGCCGACGAGTCTTCGTTATTAAATGCATGGATCTGCGTCGAAGCGATCAGCTTCGTGTCGCTTTTGCTTTGAAAAGCGGCCAGATTCATAGAGGGAAGTATTATACCCGTCGCGATCGCACCGGGTAGCGAAGTCGCTGCGGCGGTGC
>JBKJRA010000032.1:0-6607 GCA_046594975.1 Pyrinomonadaceae bacterium
CAATCCGTCGTAACTGCCGGCGAAAACAATGTCTGTATTTTCCGGATGCGGTGCGATCCAGCCGGATTCACCACCGCCGACAGCAAACCACTCGCTGGTTGTGATCGTAAAACCATCCGATCTAGACGCTATCCTAACGGTCGAATTATCCTGCTGAGCACCATAAATATTGTATGGAAAATCATTATCGGTAATCACTCGATAAAATTGGGCCGTTGACTGATCCTCGTCCGACCAAGTGCCTCCGCCATCTGAGGTTACTGTTCCTCCGCCGTCGTTTCCGTTGATCATTGCCTTAGCATTTTTCGGATTTATCCAGAGATCATGATGGTCTCCGTGCGAACCATTGATCGTTGTAAAAGTTCGGCCGCCGTCTATCGACTTTTGAAACTGGACGTTGAGAACGTAAACCGTATCAACACTCTCCGTATCAGCATAAACTCTATTGAAATACCAAGGGCGCTGGCGAATATTGGCATTTTCACTTACGCGCTGCCACGAATCACCGCCGTCATCGGAGCGAAACAGGCCCCCGTCTTTATTTTCGACCATTGCCCACAGACGGTTTGTATTGACAGGAGAGACCGCAATATTTATTTTTCCCAAAACACCCGACGGCAAACCCTTATTCCGTGAAATATCAGTCCAAGTGTCGCCTCCGTCCGTTGACTTAAACAACCCGCTACCTTCACCTCCGCTGTCCATTCGATAAGGTTTGCGGCCAATCTGCCAAAACGCGGCATAGAGTGTATTTGGATTTGCAGGGTCGAGCACCAGATCGCCTGCACCGGTTTCCGCATTTCGATAAAGAACTTTTTCCCATGTCTTTCCGCCGTCTTTACTGCGAAAGATGCCGCGCTGCTCATTTTTACCCCATAGATGTCCTATCGCAGCAACGTAAACAATATTGGGGTCTTTAGGGTTTACACGCACGCGGGAAATTTGTTGAGTATCCGTCAACCCCACATTCTTCCAACTTTTACCGCCGTCTGTAGTCTTGTAAACACCGTCTCCGCTCGATACATTACCGCGAACCGTTTCTTCGCCCATACCCACGTAGACCGTATTTGGGTCTGAATCCGCCGCATCAATAGCTCCGACGGAACCGGTTTTGAACCATCCATCAGAAATGTTTACCCAGTTAACGCCGTTATCAGTCGTTTTCCACACACCTCCGCCTGTCGTACCAAAATAGTAAACATTCGGTTTGTCTGCGACGCCCTCAACGGCTCCGACGCGTCCACCACGAAATGGGCCGACAAGACGATATTTGAGGTCTTTGAGCGGATCCGCTTTCGGCTGAGACACGATACCGGTCTGAGCCTGAGCACACAGAATAGAGGTGAATAAGACGAGAAACAGCACGGAAACAGTTTGTAAAGAACGGTTACGTAAAATTGGTCGCTTGCGCATATGAATCGATACCTGCCTTTTTTGGAAAGAAGAAAATAAGGGATTTCACTGAAATTTAATCGAATTGTGTCTTAAATACAACTGTATTACGGCGATTCCTACTAACGGGTTTCGTAGATGATCTGCGAAGCCGTAAGTTGAATGAGACATTAAGACGACAAAATATTAAACTGTAATCGGCAATTTTTATATTTAGAAAAATCAACAATATTCTTATGGCAAATACAAAACAAGCAGTAATTATTAGTGCGGCGAGGACGCCGACGGGGAAGTTTCAAGGGGCTTTGAAAGGCTTTTCAGCCTCGGATCTTGGGGCAATTGCAATAAAAGAAGCGGTCAAGCGTGCAGGTATCAGCGGCGACCAGGTCGATGAGGTTATCATGGGTTGCGTCGTCGCAGCTGGTCAAGGACAGGCTCCGGCTCGGCAGGCGGCATTGAAAGCTGAGCTTCCAGCTGAGGTTTCCGCTTTAACGATCAACATGGTGTGCGGTTCGGGCTTGCGTGCAGTTGCGATGGCGTCGCAGTCAGTCGCTCTTGGCGATGCAGAGTATGTCGTCGCGGGAGGTATGGAATCGATGTCGAATATCCCATACGCTCTGCCGGGTGCTCGTGAGGGTTATAAAATGGGCAATCAAACGGTTACGGATCTGATGATCCACGATGGTCTGTGGTGCCCGTTTGAGAATTGGCACATGGGCAATACAGGTGAGGTCGTTGCCGAAAAATATCAGATCTCGCGTGAGACTCAAGATGATTTTGCATTCAACTCGCACCGCAAAGCTCACGAGGCACAAGAAGCGGGTAGATTTAAGGACGAGATTATAGCCGTCGAAATACCGCAGAAGAAAGGCGATCCGATCATTCTCAATCATGACGAACCTGTTCGCCCTGAGACGACCGTCGAGAGTCTCGGCAAATTGCGTCCGGCGTTCAAGAAAGACGGCGGAACAGTTACGGCGGGCAATGCACCGGGAGTTAACGATGGAGCTTCGGCTTTGGTAGTGACTTCCGCAGAGAATGCCGTAGCACTTGGTATCGAGCCGCTCGGTCGCGTCGTCGCTTGGGCAAGCTCGGGCATCGAACCTAAACTGATAATGATGGCTCCGGTCAAAGGCGTCCAAAACGTGCTGGCAAAAGCTGGTTGGGATATGAAAGATGTCGATCTGTTCGAGCTCAACGAAGCATTTTCAGTGCAGGCTCTGGGCGTAATGCAAGAGCTTGGGCTCGACATGGAAAAGGTCAATGTTAATGGCGGTGCGGTCGCTCTGGGTCATGCTATTGGCAACTCGGGTAGTCGTGTTTTGACCACTCTGCTCTATGAAATGAAGCGACGCGATGTAAAACGCGGAGTCGCAGCTCTATGTCTCGGCGGCGGCAATTCAGTAGCGATGGCGGTCGAACGTGACTAACATTATTTTTGCAACAAACCGCCCATTGATTCGTATTTTCTGTTGATGACGGAGGTCAAATATGAAATCTGAAGATAAAGCAAAATTGCTCGGCCTTTTTATGTGGCTTTTCACCGCGTTAAACGTGCTGATAGTTGCAGTGATAGGAATCGTTTATGTTGGTCTTTTCGGGGTGATCTTTTCACAAGCACCTCACAAAGCGAGTGACCCTCCGCCAGAGCTTATCGTAGGCGTTATTGCAGTAGTTTTCATATTCCTATTCGTCTTTACGTTGCTGTTTTCGGTGCCAAAGATAGTTGCGGGTTACGGGTTAAGAAAGCATAAACCGTGGGCACGAACCTGGGCGATCGTCGCGTCTGTAATGTGTTGCCTTTCATTCCCGATCGGCACGGCAATAGGAGTTTTTGGCCTGGTATTTCTTTTCAGCGACGAAGGAAAGGCGTATTTTGAAAATCAAACATACGCACAGGTCGGGGCGGGAAGTAATATGCCTCAGCCGCCGCCAAATAGCTGGCAGTAGATCTTGTTAGAACCGCAAGCGGTAGCGACCTGGGTTTTTATTATCAATACGAGCGATGCGGACTATCTCCGGTCGCTCGTTTGTTTTGATACAACACCGTAGTTTATCCTAGTCATAGATCTTAATTTTTACAGGAATACTAAACAGATAATGAGTGAAATTATTGGAGTTATAGGTGCAGGAACGATGGGCAACGGCATTGCACAAACGGCTGCTGGTGCTGGTTTTCAGGTGGTTATGTGCGATGTCGAAGCAGCGTTTGTTGAGCGAGGGCTCGCAAACATCGGCAAGAGCCTCGATCGCTTCGTTAAAAAAGAAACGATGTCAGAGGAGCAGAAAGCAGAAGTGTTAGGACGCATCACCACCACGACAAGTCTTGACGACATAAAAGATTGTTCGCTGGTGGTCGAAGCAGCGTCAGAAAACTATGGGATCAAAAAACAGATCTTCGAAAAACTCGATCAGGTCTGTTCGCCTGATGCGATCCTGTCATCAAATACATCGTCGATCTCGATAACTAAGATAGCAGCAACCACAAAACGTCCTGATAAAGTCATCGGAATGCATTTTTTCAATCCCGTTCCGCTTATGAAACTGGTTGAGGTTATCCGTGGAATTGCAACATCTGATGAGACTTACGCTAAAGTTAAATCTCTTTCTGAACAGCTCGGTAAGGTTCCGGTAGAGTGTAATGACTCACCCGGATTTGTGTCCAATCGCGTTCTAATGCCGATGATCAACGAAGCTATTTTCGCCCTGCACGAAGGTGTAGCAACGCCCGAATCGATAGATGAGATCATGAAACTCGGCATGAATCACCCGATGGGACCGCTGACCCTGGCTGATTTTATTGGGCTGGACGTATGTCTAGCCATTCTAAACGTCATGCACGAAGGTCTCGGCGATCCGAAATATCGCCCGTGTCCTCTCCTCAAAAAGTACGTCGATGCAGGTTGGTTAGGACGCAAGAGCGGAAAAGGTTTTTACGATTATCAATGACTTGAGGGTAAGCATGCTGTTTGCCTGTCTTTGTGGAGTCAAGAGCAAATAAATATGCGTGAGATCTAGTCAAAATAATATGATCTTGGTCGCGTACTACTGTTTCAAGGAATGCTTATGAAAAGAATCGCGTTAATTTTAGTGATAACGGCAATGTTGAGCATCGCATCCATTGCTCAGGTAAAGGTAGCCCCGCTTAATATAAAAGAACGCACCCTGCCAAACGGGCTGAAAGTAGTTTCTTTACAAGACAAAACGAGTCCGACCGTGGCAATTCACGTCTGGTATAGCGTCGGCGGCAAAAACGATCCGCCGGGTAAATCAGGGTTTGCTCATATGTTCGAGCATATGATGTTTAAAGCGACTAGGAATATGCCGAACGAATCGATGGACCGCTTTACCGAAGACGTTGGTGGTGCTAACAACGCTTCGACATGGGATGATTTTACCAATTACTTCGAAGTAGTTCCCTCGAACTACCTCGAAACGCTACTTTGGGCCGAAGCCGAACGGATGGCGAATCTCGTTGTTGATGACGCCACTTTTGCTTCGGAACGAGAAGTAGTGAAGGAAGAATACAGACAAAGCTACCTTTCGCAACCGTACGGAATGCTGGAACTATATATCAGCAGTCTTTCGTACAAAGTCCATCCATACACACGCGGAGTCATCGGCAATATCGAAGAGCTTAATGCTGCAACTTCGGCGGATGCTCGTGCATTTCACAAGCTTTATTACAGGCCTGACAATGCGTATTTGATCGTTGTCGGCGATTTCGATCAGACACGGTTTGATGCCTGGACAGATAAATACCTAGGGAAAGTAACGAAACCAAGTTCGACCATACCTCGTGTAACTGCAGTGGAACCTGCACGGACAAAAGAGATGCGTTATGAAAAGACCGCTCCAAATGTCCCGTTTCCTGCCGTAGCGATCACGTATCTTGGTCCAAGATCTAACGACCCCGATATGCCCGCTCTAAGGATAGCGGACAAGATCCTTTCAGGCGGTGAAAGCTCGCGGCTGTATCAGAGCCTCGTTTACAAGCAGCAGATTGCTCAAGAGGCATCATTCAACCTTGACAACAAAGTTGACGGCGGCTTGCTGTACTTTGAGGCCATCGCGTCCGAGGGTAAAACAGCACCGACGCTGGAGAAATCACTGCTCGCCGAGCTGAAGCTAATACAGACAAAGGGAGTGACCGCTAAGGAACTTACCAAAGCTAAAAACCAACTAATTGCAGACGCTGTCATAGGCCGCGAAGATAATTACGGCAAAGCAAGCGCCATTGAGCGTTCCATTGCCTTCCAGTACGACCCAAAAGCTGTAAACACAAGCATTCAGGCTCTCCAAGCGGTCACTGCCGTAGACGTTATGCGCGTTATGAAAAAATATTTTAACGACAACAATCGCGTGGTAATCTACTACACCAACGACGGAGGTGCAAAATAATGTCAAAAACAAAGAATTTGTTTGTATTTCTCTGTCTTCTCTGTGCCTCTGTGTTGAATTACTACGCTCAGGAGAAACCGCCCGCACCTTCGGCACCTAGATCAGTGACGGTTCCAGCGGTCAAGGAAATGATATTGCCAAACGGCTTGACCGTCGCGGTCGTCGAACGTAAAGGCGTACCTCTTGTGACGATCCAATTACTTGTGAAGAGCGGTGCTTTAGCCGAAACAGCTGATAAGGCGGGCCTTGCTGATATTGCTGCATCGATGCTGACTAAAGGCACCAAGACCAAAACAGCTACGCAGATCGCCGAAGCTGTCGAATTCCTGGGCGGCTCGATCAATAGCGGTGCCGGTTGGAACAGTTCATTTGTTTCTGTGACTGTCACTTCTGACAAGGTCGCATCGGCAATGGCGATCCTCGCCGATGTTGTATTAAATCCAAAGTTTGACGAGAAAGAACTCGACTTGCTCAAATCGCAGACTCTAGACGACCTAACATATAAGCTCAAACAGCCAAATTTTTTGGCCAGTTATGTTGCGAGTAAATATAGTTTTGGGGAGCACCCGACTGGCGGCACCCCCGCAAGCATCGGTGCAATCTCTAGAAAAGACATCTCCGAATTCCATACACATCATTTCCAACCATGGGATTCCGTTTTGATCTTTACAGGAGATATCTCGGCTTTTGCAGCTGAAAAATTATCCCAGAAAGCGTTAGGTACGTGGAAGTCCAGAAATGCTGGTGGCATGGCCAACGGTGTTGGTAAGAGACCGGTTGGTAATGCCTTATTTGACAGAATTTTTGTTGTCGA
>JBKJRA010000123.1:0-17047 GCA_046594975.1 Pyrinomonadaceae bacterium
TTCCGCATTCGTTTCAAACGAAGCGTTTAGGAAACTAAGCTCGTCATAGGAGCGATCTTCCAGCTTGCTCGTCTCAACGACTGGAGGAGCAATCGCAGGAAATGCGCCGCAGCCGCCGGGTGCGACTAGTGAAGTATTGGCTCCTTCATCGAGAAACTTTTGAGCGCCGGCCAGAGTGTTGTTTGCCTGGACGAAGGCGCTGACGGAACCGGTGCCCTCGACCGTGAGCTGCGAACCAGCCGGCGGGCCGGCACGTTCCGCTAAATAAACGTCGAAGCCGCCGCCTATCGGTGAGACATCGAAAATAGTGTTGCCGGTGATGCTGTTGCATACCGCAGAGCCCTCATCAGCCAGTACGAATATTCCATTACCGGGGCAAGGAGAATTCGCGGGACCGCAGAGCGATAGGTTTGATCCTGAAAAAGCTGGTAAGGTGTTACCCTGAACCTTAAACCTGGCGCTAGCGGAGGGACTCGACGCGGCGCCATTTTGCCCAAAGAAGATCATGATGTCGGAATTTGGTACTTCGCGGATCGTGTTGTTCGTTACCGATACGACGCCCTGCGTCGCAACCCCTTGCACCACCACCCGAATGCCGGCGCCGAAACCCGCACCTGAGTCCTTGACTCCCTGCGTACCAATGGTGTTGGAGTCGATCTTTCCGACGAAGGAATGACTTGTTGGACCCGTGTCTGCCCCAGCGGCAGTGAAAGCATTTATGGCAGTGGCACTGGACTGATTAGAAATTGCACCGGGGGAAGTCACTTTTCCGACGACGCTGTTGTTTAAGATCTGGAACGACATGTTCGAGACCTGTGCCGTGCCTACATCGATGCCCTGGCCATTGCCTGTGAACGTGTTGCCCACGCCTACGCCACCGATCGTGATGCTGTTTGAAGCAGCCGGTGCGGTTATCACTCCGCCGGAGTTTGACCCGATCCGGCCTGTATCTCCCGTTTGAACCTGAACGCCGACCGCTCTGACGCCGCTAAACGTCGAGCTTGTTATCGATCCGCTCGTCAGCACCGAGGTGCCACGCATGACCAACAAAAGAGCATCATTTCCAACCGACCCGGAGGGCTGACACGGTTGGCCGCTCGCGCACGAAATGGTTGTGTTAGTCATCGTGAACGATGACATATTGTAGCTAAAATTATCCACCCACATGCCATTGTGCGGAATGTTGGCGATCGCGCTGTTAGTTACAGAAACGGCTCCGGTGACGTTCGTCAGCACCAGACCGTCGTCCGCGGCCCCGCCCGCCGAATCCGTGATAATGCTGTTGTCCATCGTAAAGCCGTTGATACAGGCTCCGGAGCAAGTATCCCCGGCGGTTTGGGCGGGCGTACCGACGCTCCTGGTCCCGCTGTTTTGAACCTTAATGCGCGTCAGGCTTACGGGGCCGACCTTATTAAACAAGATACCTTGTCCAGTCGAACTCTGAATGCTTCCGCCGTCGCACGTAGGTGTAGCAACTGTACACGTCGAGCCGTTGCCCGTAACGGTAAAGGCTCCCGCTCCTGTATTCAGCATATTGATCCCGCTAGCCGCTCCGTTTGACGAAATACTACGGAATGAAAGGCCACTACCGCCGATAGTCGTATTTTGAATATTGAGAGCCGTGCCGGTCGTCGTCGTCAGCGTGTTGACGATAGTGCCGTTGTTCTGCGTGGCGTTGACCGTGCCGCCACCCGTTGCTGTGAAGGCTGGATTTGCTCCTGTGCTGAGGCCCACCCCTCCAGTGAAGTTGATCGTTGCTCCGGTGTTGTTGTTAAGCAAAATGCCTAGGTCGGTGCCTCCAAGTGCGGTGATGGCTCCGCCAAAGCTGATTGTACCTCCAGTCTTGTTCTGTATGTCTACGACACGTGCACCAGGATTTGGGGACATCAAACCGTTGTAGGTGACTGTCGCAGTGCCGCCGTTTACGAGAAACGTCGAGCTCGTCGCGGTGCTCAGAATGCCATTACCGAAGTTCGATGTACCGCTCACATTCGTCAACGAGACGCAGTTCGCGCCACCTCCAGAGTAGATCTGTGAGAAGTTAGCGTTCAGGGCAATGCCGTTAGCGACGATAGCGGGGTTTGGCTGCGGGATGCCGTTGATGACGCCAGTGCCGTTTGTAACATTGAACGTTCCGCCGCTAGTGGCGTTAAGGGCGATGCCATTATTGTTTGCGATGCTCAGAGAATTAAAAGTTACGCTTGCCCCCGCAACTCCCGTCCATAATACACCGGTTTGTCCGGAAGTTTGTGTGGTCGCACCAGTCGTAGCTGCAAAGTTGATCACGTTCGTCGCCGATGGATTCTGAATACTTATGGCAGTGTTGGCAGAAACTATACTAGCGGCTCCGTTGACGGTGACATTACCACCACCTACGGCATGAAGAAATCCATTTCCGCTGCTCCCCGAAATATTGAGTGTTCCGAATGTCCGCGTTCCCGCGGAATTATTCTGCAAACTGACGCCGTCCGTTCCGGCCTGTACGGTCGTGTTTCCGAAAGTAATATTGCCCGTGCTGGTTCCGATCAGTATTCCCTGTGAACCGGGGTTTGCTATCTGCGTTGTTCCAAAGGTCGCATTGACCGACGAACCAGAGATACTGATGCCCTGTGTAGTGGTCAACGAAATGCTCGTCGGGCCGAAATTGATCGTCCCGCCGACATTCGACAGATTGATGCCATGCGTCCCGCCGCTCGAGCTTGTCACATCTACCAGCCCGGAAGTCGCCGCAAAACTGCCGTTAGTAAAATCTATCGCCCGGCCGGCTCCGGTCAATTGCACATCAGGCGAAACGTTATTGCCGATAGTAATGGTCCCAAAATTAGACCCGCCTAATTTTGTCAGGTTACCGTTGCCTACCGCGCCGTATGTGATACCCCGAATAAGATTTGTGCCGCCTACCCCATTTGCAATTATGCCGCCGCCGGCCGGATTGTTAATAGTTGGGCGTGTTCCGCCGGTAAGAGGCAGACCGACACTATTTGCCGAGAAGGTAATACCTGAGATGGCCGAAATGCTGGCTGACGCACCTTGCCCGATCAGTTTCTGCCCGTTAAGCAGGGCAAGCCCGCTCGTGTAATTAGTTCCCGTATTGTAGATAAAGATATTGTCGTTGATATCTGGATTGCTGCCTCCGCCGACGTTAACCGTCGCAAATGCCGCAAGCGAAGAGAAAGGGCTCGACGACCTGCCGCATCCGGCGGCGATCGTCGTACACGCTGGAGCGGAATTGTCGATGAACCAAAACATACCGGTAACATCGATCTTGACCGTTCCTGTTGCGGTCAGGCCGTCTGTGTCGGTAATTGTATATGTAAAACTATCGCCCGCAGCTCCCGTCCCCTCAAATCCAACAGGCGGATCGTACTGAAAACCTCCGTCGCCGGTAGCCGCGGTTACCGTTCCGCCCTGTGCCGTCGTAGCTGAAAATGGAGCCGTATTGTCTACTCCGAATGCTGTTATTGTCAGCCCCGTATTGTTGCCCGCAACCGGCCTGATGTCGTTTGCCAGCAGCGAGCCTGCACCAAGTTGTATCCGCACATTGCCCGTCGCCGTATAAGAATCATCAAAAGCTATAGGCGATGCTTTTACTGAGCCTGCTTCTAATGTCAGATTAGAGTTCAAAACGTCGGTGAATATCACATTGGTCGCGTCATTACCCGCACCTACCGCCGTGTTATTGATCGTAACCGTATATTGTAATTTGTCACCAGGATTGACAAAGGCACCGTTTGAACCGATGTCTGTTACGGGAGCCGCAGTCATCGTCGCCGTGATCGTCGGTGCTAACATTTCCGCCCTTGTTTCCGGCTGCTGTATCGGGCCAAATTTAACCGCAGAAAATATGATTGTACTTAACAACAATGTAAAGAGGGTGACGAGACGGATGCGGGTTGAAAACATAACTTTTTCTCCAAAACGAACAAGGCAAATAACTAGAACATTTCACACAATATTTATGTGCGAGGCGGAAATATGCCTTGCAGCGCGATATTAAAATAAAGCGCAAGGTACGGCATCATATTATTATGAGGTAAGCTGCCTCCTGCCGGGGCAATGGCTTGGAATGCCATTGCGGTAGTTGGAGCACTTGCAGGGGCCAAATATGGAGTCATCGATGAACCTTTGGCAAAGGAATTTCCCGTTGGGATAGACTTGGTTGACGTTGTTGTATTTGCCATTAAATTATGGCTATGTGCAGGCATCTCGGTTTGGAGTAGAGTTACCGTTTCCGAACCACCCTGTTCTCCAAGATCGTGAAGCGAAAGCCCTGGCCCTTGCCCCTGATGCATAGGTGCATTACCTTGCATGTTAGGCAAGGCAAAATTTGAGACCCCATTTCCGCCGTAGGTCGTTCCTAATAACGAAAAGAGTGCAGTGTTTTGCGAAAGCGGTAATAACTGTCCGTTACACCAAGCCCAGCCTCGCGGAGCAAAATTAAAAGGGAAAATACGAATTTCAGCGACAAATTGATCTGCCATGTTAGTCTCCTTAGGTTGGACTCGGGAATACCCCGAAGAGGGAAATGATAAAATCGACGCAAAGATACGGCTGGAAATTTGTATGCGGCTGACTTCCCCCTGTATTTGTAACGCCGCCGCTGGCCATGGCCACCACAGGAGGTGCGTTTAGATATGGAAAGCCCCCCGTCGGCTGAGCCACTACATTATTAGCAGCGTTAGCATCATTAGCCGAGCTTGATGTCGCTACAAATTGATGGTTATGTGCTGGTATTTGGCTAGACGTCAGAGTTATCCCCTCCGCCCCGCCGGTCTGAGCCAGAATAAATCCACCCCCAAAATGTATCGGCAACCTCCCTCGCAGATCGGGCAGGGCAAAAGTAGATTGACCGTCACCGCCGTATGTCGTTCCTATCAAATTGAAAAGGGTATCATTGTCGGCGATCGCCAATAGCTGCCCCTCGCAAAACATCCAACCGGCGGGGGCAAAGTTGCCCCCGAACATTCTAATTTCACCAACGTATGGTTGTCCCACGATTATCTCCTTAATTTTGGCTCGGGAAAATTCCCTGAAGAGCGATCGAGAAATTTATTGTCAAAAACGGCTGCATATTTAGGTGTGCCTGACTCCCGCCAACGGTGCTGAGTGTCCCTGCGTTCATCGCTGCAAAGTTGCCGTCAGGAGCATGATACATTTGAGGAGCTCCGCCTGCAAGCAGGTTGCCGGTTGCGATTATGACACCGCCGTTACTTGAAGTAGCCGTGGCAGTATGCACATGCTGCGGTAATTCGTTTGTCGTAAGCGTATGGGACTGCTCACCGCCGATCTCGCCAAGAGTATGTCCGTTGCCGACATGTATCGGAGCCCTACCTTGTAAATTAGGCAATGCAAAGTTGGTCTGCCCGTTACCGCCAAATGTTGTCCCAAGCAGCGAAAATATTGCCTGATTCTGGTTGATCGGCAACAATTGTCCATTGCATAACGCCCATCCGCGCGGCGCAAAGCCAAATGAAAATAACCTGATCTCACTCAAAAATGGACTTGCCATATTTTATCTCCTAAACCCCTTTGGAACGATACGATTAATTACCGCGATATAAAATTGATCTTTCTTTTTGCGGCCGCCATCAGTAATAAAAAGCTCAAAATCACCCATTGCAAAATGATTGACCGAATATGTGTTGGATCTCAAAACGTGTTGATACGGCCCCTGAAATTTAAGTACAAAAGACTCTTGCCCCCTTGCGACCTTTACGCCAATAGGCTTTGTATCCGTTACTGAGATAAGGGTAAACGGCAGATCTTCGCCGCTGTCACGAAACGTAAAATCAGTTCCGGTATATGTATTGAAAGCTGTAAACGAGAGCCGAGATATTTCTTCCTGCACGGCGTCGCCGCCAAGCCGCTGGCCGAGCAAAGTTCCTTTCAACCCCAAAACCGCGCCAACGACAACAGGTGCAGCACCTATAAACTTTCGACGTGAGACTTTCATTGTATTACTACCTCCAACGACCGCGGATCAAGACTTTATGAGCAAATTAAATACGGCTTCGTAATAGAGTCCGTCGGCATCTCTGCTTACCGGCACCAAAAAGAGTTCCATTGCACCGAGAACATCGTGTTCCAACCTGTAAATGCTCTGAGAATTCGGAGCATCAACCGGAGCCCGAAACAAAAGCGTGAAATTTTCCTGCACTTCGTTTGATACGATCTCGTCCAATTTAATAAGAGCAAGATCAAAACCGTTTCCCTCTTCCAAACGAGCGTGAAATATCAAATCAACGATTTCCGAGAATTCTTGCTTAGTTGGCAGCTCCACGGAAATTTCACTCATATTCGTCAACGGAGGGGGCGTAAAACTTATTAATACGTTGCTCTACCGATAATATCAAAATTCGACATTATTTCAATCAAAAACCGTCATTTTCAGGCTAATAAAATTTTATTTTTTATGTGTCTTGATTCCGCCATTCAAATCGCAAATTGACGGTATCGGTTTCAACGGATTCAAAGCCTAGTTTGCGAAACAACCCTTGTGACGGATTAAAGTCCTCGATAAAGATCCGTAGCGACTTGTTGTTTGCCGATGCTTCGTCTTTTAGTTCGTTTACAAGTTGTGTTCCGATGCCATTACTCCTAAATTGCGGGAGAATTGTTATATCCAAAATCGCTATTTGGGCAGGGTCGCTACGGCTCACGAAAAGGCGTCCGACAGGCTCGTCACCAAAAAGAATAATGTTGTGCTTTATTTCGTCGTATTCACCTTCATAATGCCGTGTCTGAGCGTCAAATTGATGCTCGACAAAGGTCCGGCGCATCGCAGCATCCCACTGAACCATCGAAAGTTCGATCTCACGCGACGCCTCATAGACCGTGAGTAGGAATTCACGATCACCGTCGGCGACCGGACGTAGCGTAATTCGGGTCTCAGTAGTTTTCGTTACCTCACTCATTGCAGATCATCGCCAACGCCATTCCATCTCATATGCCAACGCTGCCTCCCCCGTAATCTTAAATCCGAGCTTTTCATAAAGATTCATTGCGAGCTGGTTCCCTTTATCGACTTGTAGAATGAGTGGCTTTTCTGTAGCGGCGGCCTCATTCTGTAGTTGCTTAATAAGGTATGTGCCGATACCATTGCCCCGAAACTGCGGTAAAACAGATATGTCAGTCAACGTTATCGCCGAACTCGCCCGGCTAACGATCATCCGGCCGGCCGGAGTGTCGCTCAAAACAATGATCGAATACTCGGCATTAGGCGATTGCATTTTGTACGCGCCTTGCTGCATCGTAAACTGCATCCGCAAAAAAGCATCTGTCTGTGCCGCGTCCCAACCAAAAGTAGCGACCTCGTCACGACGAGTGCTGCAATAAACATCGCACAAGAATTCCTGATCGTCATCTCGAACAGGCCTTAGGCTGATGTTGATCTTAGACACTATATAATTAGAAATTTTGAGTAGGCTCAAAGCTGTAAATAATATCGGCGAGATCGTTGTGAACCCTAACGTGTTCCATGCTTTGAACCTCACTAGCAAGAGACGTGGCGAGAAGGATACGTATATTACTATTACGCATATAAAACATACTTCCCTCCTAGAATACAAACCGATAACCGTAAAAAATAAATGCCTAAACCCTGAAAATGAATTTCTATTATCTTATGTCTGATGGCCGCCGCAGTCAATGATCTAAAGGTCTGCCACGGCTGAAAAACTCATTGACCTTAACGATTGATAAGCGGTAAACTTAACTCAGCTAGTTTCAGCTGCTGAATGTTGCGGCCTATTCGCACATACCATCCTTTGCAGCCGGAACCCCTTTAGTTTCCTTATTTATATGGCAACTCGGATCGACGATCTTTTGCGAATGGCGATGAGCTTTGGCGCATCCGACCTGCACTTGCGTGCGGGATCGTTTCCGGTAATTCGCGTCACGGGTGAGCTAAAGCCGTTGTCGGGCGTGAGCCGCCTGACACAGGACGAAACACTCGAAATGGCGTTTTCGATGATGTCGAACCGCCAAAAACAGCATTTCAAGGATGCTTATGAAGTTGATATCGGTTATGGAGTATCGGGACTCGGGCGGTTTCGCGTCAATATTTTCCAGCAGCGCAACTCGATCGGTATCGTCGCCCGAGTCATTTCGGACACGATCAAGAGTTTTGCCGAACTCGGCCTGCCGCCGATCCTTAACACTGTTGCCGAAGAACGCCGTGGCCTGATCCTCGTCACGGGCACGACAGGCTCCGGCAAATCGACCACGCTTTCTGCCATCGTTGATCACATCAATCAGACCCGCAATTGTCACATTGTGACAGTCGAGGATCCGATCGAATTTTTGCATAAAGACAAAGAGTCGTTCATCACTCAACGTGAGGTCGATGTCGATACGCGTTCTTTTGCCGAGGCTCTTAGAGGCTCGTTGCGTCAGGATCCGGATGTGATCCTCGTCGGCGAAATGCGTGATCTCGAAACTATCGAGACGGCACTCGTAGCCGCCGAAACAGGCCATTTGGTGCTATCAACGCTTCACACGCTTGACGCACCTGAAACTCTAACCCGTATCATTTCAGCATTTCCGCCGTATCAGCAAAAAGCTATTCGTATCCAGCTTGCCGGATTGCTCAAAGCGGTTGTCTCCCAGCGTCTGATGAAATCTGCCAAAGGCAACAGTCGCATACCGGCCGTCGAGGTGCTGATGTCAACGCCGCTGATCCGCGACTATATACTCCACGAAGACAAGACTGCTGCCGTCCGCGATGCGATCGCAGCCGGAACCTCACAATACGGTATGCAGACCTTTGATCAGTCGCTGTTTTACCTTTATCAGTCCGGTCTCATCAACCTCGACGAAGCCCTACGCGGCTCGACAAACCCCGACGAATTTCGCCTGCGTCTCGCCGGCATTCAAAACACCACCGCCAGCACTCGCGAAGAGATGGAAAAATCAAGTGGCGTCGGTACTGTCAGCGATATGATCGAGCGAAACTGACTTGAACAATTTTTCAATCACCCCAAAACCCGCTAATGTTGATTTTTCAATGTTTTTCGGCTCTTAAGTCTTGACAGAACAACACTTTCGCGTGTAGATTTTAGTATTACTTCTTTGAGCGGAAGGATAAGAATTTCAAGCAAGCATCTTTGCCTGACTTTGCATCTGCTTTGGGGATAGCAACAACGGTCACGGTCGCTTGTTTGCGGTCATCAGGACTCAATCGAGGTAAATAGCTTAGAACACAGTAATTTAACAAGGAAGTTTAAACACGCGTAAATGACAAACGAGGCAACCCAGGACGCTGAAGAATCGGCAACGATCGAGAAAACAGCGATTGAACAATCAGAATCAACAAGTGCAGCTACTGAAACAGCTGTCGAAACGGCTATTGAAACAGCTCCAGAACCAGTCGTAGCCGAAGCACCGGCTGTAGAGACCGCTCCGGCAGTGGTGGAAATACCTGCACCTGCAGAGACGATTTCGATCGATGATGCAGCGGCATCCGGCGAGATCGACTTTGGTGCGATACTCGAGCAGTTTGAGCAAGAGCAGACGGTTTACCATCCCGGCGAACTGGTCGAAGGCAAAGTCGTCGGCATTACAGATCGCGGCATCTTAGTTGATTTTGGTTACAAATCAGAGGGGTTTGTCCCTGTCGAAGAATTTACCGGCCCCGATGGCGAGATGACCGTTACGGTTGGCGAGACCGTCGAGGTCGTCATTCGCAACATCAGTTCGGGTGATTCGGCACCGCAATTGTCGCGTGTTGATGCACTCGGACGAAAAGTTTGGGACGAGATCGAAGCAGCTTTCAACGCTGAAACCCCCGTCATCGCCCGCGTCATAGACAAAACCAAAGGCGGACTTCGCGTTGATGTCAACGGTATCGAGGCATTTTTGCCCGGTTCGCAGATTGATTCGCGGCCTATTCGTAGCCTTGACGAATACATCGGCCAGGACATCGAAGCCAAGGTTATCAAATTTAGCCGTCGCCGCAATAATATCGTCCTTTCGCGCAAAGCCCTGACGGATGTTGAGGTCAACGCACAGAAAGCCGAAACGCTGGCTAAGATCGATGTCGGCTACGTCGTTGAAGGCGTGATCAAAAATCTTACAGAATATGGTGCATTCGTCGATATCGGCGGCATCGACGGCTTGCTTCACGTAACTGATATGTCTTGGGGACGCATCCATCATCCGGCGGATCAGTTTAAGGTCGCTGACAACATCCAGGTCAAAGTTTTGAAACTCGACCGTGAAAAAGAAAAAGTTTCGCTTGGTTATAAACAACTTCTTCCCGATCCTTGGTCAACCGTCGTCGAGGTTTACCCCGTCGATACTAAGATCAATGGAATTGTCTCTTCGGTCACGGATTACGGTGTTTTCGTCGAACTCGAAGCCGGTGTCGAAGGTCTCGTCCACGTTTCTGAGATCTCTTGGGCACGTCGTGCTCAGAGTCCAAAACGTATATTTCACAAGGGTCAAACAGTCGAGGTTCAGGTGCTGGGTGTTGATACCGTCGAAAAACGCATCAGCCTCGGCATGAAGCAGTTTCAGGACAACCCTTGGGATACGGTCGACATCCGTTACCCGATCGGTGCGAAGATCCGCGGCAAGGTTCGCAATCTTACTGATTTCGGTGCATTTATCGAACTCGAAGAAGGAATCGACGGGCTTGTCCATGTTTCCGATATTTCGTGGGCCAAAAAGATCAATCATCCGAAAGATGTTCTCAAAAAAGATCAGGAAGTCGAGGCAATTGTCACCAGCATTGACAAGCACGGCCAGCGTCTTTCGCTCTCGATGAAGGATCTAACGCCAAGTGCATGGGAAGGCTTCGTCGCAACGCACCGCCCTGGCGATGTCGTTAAGGGCAAGGTTTCGCGATTTACCAACTTCGGCGTTTTTGTCGAGCTTGGCGAAGGCCTCGAAGGACTATGCCACATCTCGGAACTTTCAGATGACCGCGTCGAGCGTGCCGAAGATGTCGCACAGCTTGGACAGGAGATGGACTTTAAGATACTTCGTATCGAAGCGGGCGACCAAAAGATCGGCCTTTCTCATCGTGCGGTCGGTAAAGAAGATGAGGTCACAAGCAGCTACACTGACAATACGGGAGCCGGCGGCGGCGGTAGTAAGGGATTCTCAAGCGAAGCTAAGGGTGGCATGGCTAGCCTGGGCGAGCTTGCAAATCTGAAATTTGGCGCCGACGAAGAGGTGACTGTCGAAGAGGCTTCTATCGATCCGAAAGAAGCAAAAAAAGCTAGAAAAGCTGCCAAGACCGCCAAATTCGAAGAAGCAGCCAAAGCCGCTGAGTCTGAAGCCGCCGAATCTGTGACTGTGGAAGCAACCGAACCGACAACCGAAACTGATGAAGCACCTGCTCGGGAAGAATCAACTGAACCGGTTGTTAACGAGGTCGCAGCAACAGAAGAAACTGCAGAGCCAGTCGCAGAGGAAGAAACGTCAGAAGTCGTCGCAGAGGAAGCTCCGGCTGAAAAGCCTGTTGCTGAGAAAGTAGCCGCTGAAACAGTTGAGGAAGCTCCTGCTGCTGAGGCAGAAACCGAGGTTGTAGCTGAAGTCGCAACAGAAAAGGCTCCTGTCGAAGAAGCCGCAGCGGTCGAGGAAACACCTGCAGAAGATTCGGAAACGAAAACTGCATAGTTCTGGAATTAGTTTTTTTCAAGGGTAGTACCGGGAAAATTATCTCTGGAGAGCGAAAAGTAAATGACAAAAGCTGATCTAGTTGAGAGAGTCGCAAAAGAAGCCGACATGACCAAAAAAGATGCCGAACAGTTGGTCGAGATCATTTTCGACAGCATTACGGCTACCTTGAACAAAGGTGAAAAGATCGAGCTGCGTGGGTTTGGCAGCTTTCGCGTGAGAGAGCGTAATTCGAGAAAGGGCCGTAATCCTAAGACAGGTGCAGCAGTTGATATTCCCGCAAAACGCGTGGCTTATTTCAAACCGGGCAAAGAGCTGAAAGAACTTATAAATGTAGGTTAATACAGTGGATGTTCTCTGGAGCCCCTGGCGATACGACTACATAACCGGCAGCGGCGAAGCCAAAAGCTGTGTTTTCTGCGAGATATTAAATAGTTCGGCGAGCGATGAGGAAAAATTTATTCTCAAGCGGGCCGAGTTCAATTTTGTCATCCTCAATATCTACCCATATACGACCGGACATCTGATGGTAATTCCCTATCGACATCTAGCCGATTTGGCATCGGCTGACAAACAAACTACCGACGAGATGATGGATCTCACAAAACAGGCTCAGTCAGCATTGACTGAGGTCTATCAGCCAAATGGGTTGAATTTAGGTATGAATCTGGGAAAATCAGCGGGTGCCGGCGTCGCGGACCATTTCCACATGCACATCCTGCCGCGATGGGTCGGTGACGTCAATTTCATGACCGCGATCGGCCAAACGCGCACTCTGCCCGAAACTCTTACTTCGACCTACGAAAGGCTAAAGCCAAAATTTTAATTAGGATCTTGTGACCTATCAATAGCCTCGTCTTCGATTTCGCCTCCCGGCGAAATTGGTATATCGGCGGGATTATCGTATTTCATACCGCGTTCTTCGCTGTCGTGAATGGGGGAGGAAAATTTGAATTGCCCCGATGTCGGCGGCACATAGCCCGGATAATCTACTCGCGAGTGATATATTGCTACGAGCGATTTGATCATCGATTCGCGGATCTGCGTTAGTTCGCGAAGCGTCAAGTCGCACTCGTCAAGTTGATCGTCCTGTAGGATCGCATCGATTATCTTTGTGACTATAAAGCGTATATTCTCAGGGTTTGGCTCAGCCAGACTGCGAGCTGCGGCCTCGCACGAATCGGCGATCATCATTATAGCGGCTTCCTTAAACTGCGGTTTTGGCCCGGGATATCGAAAATCATTTTCTGAGATCTCTTTTTCATCATGTGCCTCAGCCTGAGCTTTTTTCAGAAAATAATGCAGAGTCCGTGTACCGTGATGCTGCGGGATAAAATCGACGATTCGAGCCGGTAGGCCCATTTCGCGGGCGAGCTTTATACCGTAGGTGACGTGACTGATGATGATCTTAGCGGACTGCGTCGGCTTGAGTTTGTCATGGGGATTTTTTGCTAGTTGGTTTTCTACAAAATGCTCGGGTGCCGCAGTTTTACCAATATCGTGATAAAGCGCACCGATGCGTGCAAGCAGTCCGTTGCCGCCTACAACGCGGCAGGCTTCTTCCGCTAGTTGTCCGACGGCATGAGAATGTTGATTAGTTCCGGGGGCACGCAACGCAAGCTGTCCGAGTACAGGCAGATCGGCATTAGAAAGCTCGAGCAGCTTAACGTCAGTCAAAATGCCAAACGATGTCTCGCAGATCGGTAGCAGCACTGCGGTAACCGCGGCTGTGATAATTCCGCTAGCGAGTCCGCAGGCGACGGCTAGCAGGACAGTGTTCAAGATGAAGGGCTGCTGAATTAAGGCGATCATTGCGATCGCAAGTCCGGCACTTGCTGCACCGATCATACCACCGGCAATAGTTACTGTCTGGCGACTGCGGTAGCGGCCGATGCCGTAAACTGCCAGCGACGAAGCTATGGCCGCGTAAATGACAAATTCCAGCCCGCGTGGAGCAAGCAGCCCCGCAATTAGAGCGTTCAAAAATCCAGTAAACAAAGCTGTCGGACGGTCCGCGAGCAACGTCATGAGCAGGCTGCCCGTGGCAAATGGAATTGCGAACGACCACAGCATCGCGTCGTTCATCGGGGCTTTTACGGCCCGCAAAGCGGTATATTCCGCAAGCTGAAACAGCACTGCAACAATCGCTGTCTGCGTCAAGACTACAAAGCCAAGCAGTGCAAAAGTCTTTCGTGATGACAGTGCCAGACGTGGCAAAATTCCGCGATGCTGAACAAATTTCCAAGCGATCCAAAATAGCGCCGTGATGAGTAGCAGCAGTCCAACGAAACGATTTATTTGTCGCGAAGACGATGTGTAATTGCGCACAGCCGCGATCTTTGCCAGCACATCAGCTGTAACGATGCCACCTTCGTCAACTATCTTTTGTCCGCGTTTAAGCGTGATCGTGTGTGGCTGGACGTTTTCAGACGCAGTCGAGCGGGCAGTATCGGTCGCGACGCTGTCGTATGAAATGCTCGGCTCGATCAATATCTCACCTGCAGTGTAAAACGCATCAGCCTCTTTTTCCGACAGACTTTTTATTGCCGCGAGACGCGTTCGAAACTTATTTCGGGCAACCGAAAGCGACGTCCAATTACTCTCCGGCATCGCGACGGTCGATTGCAAATTTGGCTTTGAGCGGTCGAATACAAACACTTCGCCTCGAAAATATTGCCGCTCCGAATCGTCGTAAATATAACCCTCAGCCGCCTCACGCAATGCGCTCTGAACGGTATCTAGCTCGTTACGACTAAATGTCCGCGAAGCAAGTGTCTTTCCGATCTCAGCACCGCCCGGTCCTGACCAATGCGTTTCGGTTTTCGCATCCGAATTGGACTGTTTGGTATTCGAATTCTCACCGCCGTGACGCTGTAATTTTTCCCAAGCCGATAAAAACCCTTGCACAGCCTGCTCTGATTTGTTCGACTCGTAGCGAAAGATCGGCTTGATCGCATTTTTCGCCTCGAGCTTGAGCCGCTCGGATTCGTCGGGGTTGGCGAAATAAATATCTGCAGGAGAAATAATGCTCTCGCGGGCGATATCGCCTTCCTGATAGGGCTGCTCGCCCGTCGAACGCCACAGAGGATTGTAAATGAGGAGCGTTGTCAGCAGGCACAGAAATACAAATCCGATCCAAAACTGCTGATCGTCAGACAGAGCTTTAAATGGCCGCGCAAATAAGCCGAACAACCATTCCCGCCATTCCGTCACGGGCGATTTCAGATCTCTGATCCTCTTACTCATAAAAAAGCTCAAAGTTCAAAGTTTAATGTTCAAGGTTATTCGGTAGCCGAACTTTGAACCTTGAACATGGAACCTTGAACCACAACCATCTCCCCGACCGCTTCGACCATCGGTCTGAGCGTTTCGCGGGCAATAGCTGAAATTGCCACGCTTGTTAGCCCGCTGTCAAGCGAAATTTGCCGCGACAGCTGATCTATAACATCCGATTCGAGCAGATCCGCCTTGTTCAGGACAATCAATTGAGGTATCTCGTTGAATTCGAGATTGCTAAGGATCTTGTTGACCGACGCTATTTGCTGCAGAACTCGCGGATTCGAAGCGTCCACAACATGTATGAGCAGATTACTATCCGCGATCTCTTCGAGCGTCGCACGAAACGCCGACACAAGTGCGTCCGGCAAGTCACGGATAAATCCAACCGTGTCATTAATGATAACCTCTTGATCGTAAGGCAAACGCAAACGCCGCGATGTGGGATCGAGCGTCGCGAACATCTTTTTCTCCGCGTAAACCTCGGACTGCGTCAACTGATTTAGCAAAGTCGATTTTCCTGCGTTCGTGTAACCGACGAGCGATATTATCGGAAGGTGTTTTTGGACGCGTTTCTTGCGGCGTTCCTGACGCTGAAACCCTAGGTTATCGACCTGTTTCTCAAGCTGTCCGATGCGGTCGCGAACACGTCTTCGATCGGTCTCAAGCTTCGTCTCACCCGGTCCGCGTCCTCCGATACCACCTGCAAGCCTTGAAAAAGCAGAGTTTTGCCCGATCACAAGCCGGGGCAGCAGGTATTTTAACTGTGCAAGCTCGACCTGCAATTTACCTTCCCGCGACTGTGCACGTTGGGCAAAAATGTCTAGGATAAGCTGCGGACGATCGATGACTTTCAGCTCGGTCGCCTCGGACAAGCTGCGAACCTGCGCCGGCGAGAGCTCGGTATCGAATACAATGATGTCCGCACCAAGCCGCATCGAGCGTATCAGCAGTTCGTCGAGCTTGCCTTTTCCAAGCACGGTTTTCGGATCGATCTTTGGACGGCGTTGGATGATGGTATCGAGTATGACGACGTCTGCAGATTCGGACAGCTCTTTCAGCTCAGCGATCGATTCGGCGGCGATGTCCTGATCGCCGGTCGTCACGCCAACGAGTATCGCACGGTCGCGGCCCGTATGCGGTCCGCGCGTCGTCAGACGGATGCGGGCCATTTCGTCTTCGAGCGAATTTATAAGCTGCGTAAAATTGGTATCAAGCTGCGAAGCGACGTTCGGCTCCAGATATTCATAAGGCAGTGACTGAGCCTCTGCCTCAAGGCTCTCAGCCGCCGTAGGGACAAGATGCGCCGAATAAACAAGTCCCGGCAAACCGTCCTTGCGGTCAACCTGAATGATCGTCATCAGATCCAGCCGGAGCAGAGCGAGATCGGTCAGATCGTCCTGCGTCAGCTTTTCCCCGAGCAGATGCGTATGCACACAACGCAGCCCGCGAAAACGGTCTTCGGACACGCGGGCACGCCCAAAATCCGGCAGCTCGATGCCCTTCGCCGTGCCGACCATTACGTAATCGACCTGGCCCTTGCGGTTAATAAGCACGCCGACCTGCCGCCCGGTCTCATGCGAGATCTCAGACATCTGCCGCGCCAGCTCCGGCGACACAATGTCATCCGCACCCACCCGCCGAGTCCCCAAACGCTCGATACGCTTTAACTGATTATGTTTTAATCCCCGGGTAAATCCGTGAACGGTGTTGATTGAGATCTATTCCTCCGGCTTTGTCTATCGTGATTATATCAGATTAAATATAGCCTTAGGCGATGGTTACGTGCGAGAATTCATTTACAAGATTAATTGTCGCCTTTCGCAAAACCATTAATTGACCGAGCGGAGCGATCCGCTTGAGAATGCCATCGCCGAGAGGGTCAACGGGATACTGAAACAAGAGCTGCTCGCCAGGAGCTTTGCCTCTTTTTCAGAGGCCGAAAGACGGGTGACACAGGCGGTTAGTATCTACAACCACCTGAGACCGCATCTCTCTATCGATATGCTCACGCCCGCCGAGGCACACGCCTCACGCGGGCCACTTAAGAAACGCTGGAAGAACTACTATTCAGCGTTTCTTAAGTGGCCCGCGTGAGGCGTGTGCCTCGGCGGGCGTGAGCATATCGATAGAGAGATGCGGTCTCAGG
>JBKJRA010000222.1:0-7235 GCA_046594975.1 Pyrinomonadaceae bacterium
CGGAGCGGCTTGGCTGCCTTTGTCAGCAAAACAGGCAGAGTTTACAAACACTTTGGCGAAAAAATACGCTAACAAGAATGTTGTGGTTTATTTTGTAGCGACCGACTCAGCTAATCCGAAATCAAAGAATTACGCTTCGGCCGAGATGCTGCGTAAATTTGCAACGACAAACAAGCTGACTGTCACGATCCTGCATGACCCGGACGGTGCGTTGACGCTGAAAAAGTTTAAGATCGACCAGATCCCGACGTTTATCATCCTGGACAAGAACGGCAAGCTTGCTTCAGAACAATTTGGCGGCATCACGACTGACGCCAAGTATGACATCACCGTCCCGATCGCTAAGGTGATCGACAGGGTTCTCTAATTTTAGTCGCAACGATTCGTAAAGCCCGGCCTAAACTCCGGGCTTTTTCATTATAAGTCGGTAAACCAATTTCACTGGCAACCCGACAACGTTCCAGTAGTCGCCTTCGATGCCTTCGATAAACAGGGCAGCTTGGGCTTGCACGGCGTAGGCACCGGCTTTGTCGAGCGGATCACCTCGTTCCGCTAAAAACGCTATTTCTTCGTCGGTCATCGGGGCGAATTTGACACGTGTCCGCTGCAGATCACTTTGTGTCTCGCCCTTTCGCACGATCGCAACTCCTGTCAAAACTTCGTGCCAATTCCCTGCCAGCATTCCTAACATCCGTTTAGCGTCGGCCCGATCGACGGGCTTTGCCAAGATCTGTCCGTCAATAACCACAGTCGTGTCAGCTCCAAGCACGATCTCATCGGGAAACTTAACGGCGACGGCCTCGGCCTTTTCCCGTGCAAGTCGGACAACGTAATCCTCCGGCGACTCGCCGTCCCGTTCACTCTCGTCGATGTTGGCGACATGTTTTGTAAATTCCCAGCCGACCGAGTTGAGTATCTCCGAGCGTCGCGGGCTGCCTGAGGCAAGCACGATTTTTGGTAGTTCTATCATCTTTTTATGCGTTTCGCATTTCTGCGTTATCTCGTCTAAAATGATAGTTGATTGGCGGTAAATGACAAATGGAGCAGCTTTTTGGTGCAATTCCGTCTGTGCTCAGTGGGCTCGTGACGAACGGCGAGATCGACGAAGCGGTTGTTTTCGCGGCTTGGAAACGCTGTGCGGGTGATCTGCTAAGAACGCGAACTGCACCAATAGAATTCTTTGAAAACAGGCTCGTGGTTGCTGTCGCGGACGAGACCTGGGCAAGGCATCTCGAAGACCTGAGCCCGCAGATGCTCTATAAACTCAACGCATCTCTAGGCAACCGCACGGTCAATTTTATCGAGTTTCGAATCGACGCAAAGGCGGTTGCGGCATTACGGGAAACTGTTGGAGCAACCACAGATAATGCTCCGACCGAGATTGCCCCGTCGCTGGCCGCCGCTGCCGAGGCAATAGGAGACGAGAGCCTACGCGAACAGTTTTTGAGTGCTGCTGGAAATTATCTGGCTAAGCGAAGGGAAAAGGTGAAAGAGTGAAAAAGGGGGGAAGTTGGGATTTCATTGCTCACTCTCATTTTCACTTTTAAATTTTTTCACATTACGTATATGGACGTTAGAAAAGTAGCAAAACTCGCACATCTTGAGATCTCGGACGCAGAGGTCGAGATGTACACGCCGCAGATGGAGGATATTGTTAAGTACATCGAGCAATTAAATGAACTCGATACTGACAATATCGAGCCAATGCTCGGCGGCCTGACCGCTGAAGGACAAACAACGGAAACTATCCGCGAAGATATTCGTGTCGGGTCGCTCGGGCAGAAAACTGCTCTTGATCAGGCTCCGTCAGGCGTCGCAGGACATTTTCAGGTGCCGAAAGTTTTATGAGAATGTTTAGCCACAGAGAACACAGAGGTCACGGAGAGATATTAAGACCTTTATTCTCATTTTTCTCCGTGTGCTCTGTGGCAATAATTCTCTTTGCTTCGTCGTGTAGTATTCCGAATCTGGAAAAGCCCGAATGTACTGACGCCCGTGACGGGGTGAAACAATTTTACTCGTTTCATTTCGCCAATGACATGCACTCGACGCTGGAGAATTTGAAGCTAAGAGAAAAATATTTAACGCCGGTGCTCTACCGGACGCTGGCAGCGGCGAATGACACGAGAGATTATTTCACCTCGTCGGACGATCCGCCAAAGACTTTCAAGATCGGCAAATGTGAGGCCCCGCAGACGGACAAGGCCGATCTTCAGGTTCAGATATATTGGCGTGACGACGCAAAAACCGTGCAGAAAGAGGTGCATGTCGAGGTAGTCAAAACCGGCGATGCTTGGCTAATTAACAAAGTTTCTAATTGATATTTACTATGTCAGTCGTTTCAGAAATCGAAAAAGTGATCGGCAATGCCGAAAAGCTTAACCCGCAGCTCAACTCGTTTCTCTCGATCGAGAGTGAGAATGCTCTTGCACGTGCCGCCGAGATTGATGCATCAGGCGGTAAAACTCTAAATGGCCTTGCCGTCGCCGTCAAAGACAATATCTGCACCAAAGGAATGCGAACGTCATGCGGCTCGCATATCTTGGGTAATTACAAAGCTCAATACGACGCGACAGCGATCTCGCGGCTTTACGAAGCCGGAGCGATCGTGGTTGGAAAGACGAATATGGACGAGTTTGCGATGGGCTCGTCTAATGAAACTTCAGCTTTCGGGGCGGCGAAAAACCCTTGGGATGTGACGCGAGTTCCGGGGGGCAGCTCGGGTGGATCGGCGGTTGCGGTGGCTTCGGGTGTTGTTCGGGCGGCTTTGGGATCGGAAACCGGAGGCTCGGTTCGTCAGCCTGCGTCGCTCTGCGGCATCGTCGGTTTTAAGCCGACTTACGGACGCATTTCGCGTTACGGGCTGGTGGCTTTTGCTTCGTCGCTGGATAATATTGGTATTTTTGGCCAGACCTCGCGTGATGTTGCAGACGTTTTAGGCGTTATCGCCGGACGCGATCCGCTGGATTCGACCTCGGCGGATGTGCCTGTGCCGGATTACACGGCGGGAATTACTGACGGCATCGCGGGTAAAACCATCGGCGTTCCCCGCGAACTGCTTGGTGAGGGCCTCGACGAAGATGTCCGTGAAAAGGTGCTTGCGTCTATCGACAATTTTGAGAAACTCGGTGCCAAAATCGTCGATGTCGAGGTGCCGCACGCCAAATACGGCATCGCCGTCTATTACATCATCGCGACCGCTGAGGCCTCGTCCAATCTCGCCCGCTACGACGGAGTCCGTTACGGTTTCCGTGCCGAGGAGGCTCCGGGCTTGCGTGAAATGTATTTCAAGACCCGCGAACAGGGCTTCGGAGCCGAGGTCAAACGCCGCATAATGCTCGGCACGTATGTGCTGTCGAGCGGTTATTACGATGCTTATTACGCCAAAGCTCAGAAAGTTCGTGCCCTCGTCAAACGCGATTACACGAACGCTTTCACAAAATGCGACGCGATCCTAACGCCGACCTCGCCGTCGGTCGCGTTCAAGATCGGAGAGCGGTCCGACGATCCGCTATCGATGTATCTGAGCGACATCTTCACTGTATCTGCCAATCTCGCCGGCGTTCCCGCGATCAGCGTTCCGTGCGGATTGTCCGACTCGGGCCTGCCCATCGGAGTCCAGCTCGTCGGCAATTTCTGGTCCGAAGACGTTCTCTTAAACCTAGCCCACAATTACGAAACGGCCTACCCTCTCGAAGGCAAGCCGTCCGTTTATGTTGATCAGTTTAGAGTCTAAGCTTTAGTTTGCCTGTCATGGAGTATTGACGAAAGAATTCTCTGCCTAAAACTCCAGATCGATTGAAAATCGAAATTGCCTTCGCGGGTCTGCAAAGATCGGACGGCCAAAGCTCGGGAGAGAACCAGCATTACTGCCGTAAAACTGGTTGATCACCACAACGTTTCGCTTGTTGAATAGATTGAAAAACTCAAAAGCGAGGTCAAGCTTCGCGACCTTTGTTAGTTCCGGCAAGGGAACATATTTTACTATTCGCAAGTCAGTGTTGAAAAAGCTTGGCGTATGGAGCGAATTCCGTGAGAAACCGAACGGACGCGATGCCGGCGGAAATGCTCCGCTTCTTTCATCGTCGCTGCCTGTCAACGCGTTAAAAGGCCGTCCACTGCTCAAGGTGATTATCGGGGCGATCTCGATGTTGCTGAATACTTCGCCCACCACACTGTCTTGACCGCCTTTCGCTTTGTCTTCCGCATCGCCGAACGGAAGCTCGAAGACGCCGCTTAACACAAGCCGATGCCTTACATCCTGGAGGGATAAGGCACGTTCCGGCCGGAGATAGAATGGATTCTGCGGCTGCTCGTTAAAGTCCGAGGCGTTATCCGTAACTCTTGATAGAGTGTAGGAAGCTAATGCAGTTATTTCGTTGCTAAACCGCTTATTAACCGCCACACTTAATCCGCGATAGTTCGAGCGGGCCGAATCTTCTAATTGATATATTCCGTTGAAACGCGGGTCAACACGCCCCTGACCGAACACGAGTCGTCCTATCTGTTGAGGGGTTGGACTCAAAAAACCGAGAGATGCGGCATTGGCGGTGGTTAAAACGACTGGCGGCAATAAATTGACGTTGCGAGTACGCGGCAGATTCACACCGCGCGTGAAAAGAATCTCAGCTCGTATAGTTGTGTCAGCCCCGAGCAAGCGCTCGACGCCTGCATAGGTCTGAATACTATATGTTGTTTTGAAACCGGACTCGGCGCGATAGATCGAAGGTGCAATACCCGGTGCAGGGAACAGCGCTTTACCGCCGCCATTGGCTGTAAAGATCTGAGCTGCCGCTGTGTCGTACGCAACTTGCTCAAAAGCCTGCAACCCATTCTTCTGAATGGCTGAATTGAGGAATGCCAAAGCCATCCGATCATAAAACAAGCCAAACCCTGCACGAATCACCCACTCTTTTGATGGACTCCACGCGATTCCCAACCGCGGGCTGAAATTATTCTTATCAGTAACAAAGGGCGTCGGCAGTTTCTCGACATCATATCTCGCTCCGAGATTTAAGGTTAAATGCTGGTATATCTGCCAGCGATCCTGAACGAATACACCGAAACTTGTAATGCCAAGCTGTGTTGCCGCTGTTCCGAAAGCCTGCCGCCAAAACGCGGGACGAGACGCGATAAAGTCGTCCACCGTTCGGAAGGCGTAAATTCCCCCAAAGCCATTACTCAAGACGCTCTTTAGGGATACATGATTGATACTCGCACCTGTTTTCATTTCATGTTTTCCGCCAATATATGAAACTGTATCGACAACCTGCTCGCGAGTTTCGCGCCGGTTTGTGTCAGCATCATACGGCCGTCCCAAGCGTACCAAACCAACTATCTCGACATCCGGCCCACTCGTGTCGCCCGCCCTTGAAATAAATTGTCGCCGGGCTACCTGGAAACGGAGATCGTTAATAACTTTAGGCGAAATAACCGAGATCACCGAACCCGTCGCTTGATAGTCTTTGCTGTACGTGCTCCCGCGTGCTGATGCGTCGGCCAGATTATCAGTATTAAATGCTTCGACTCGCCGGCGGTTATTTGTAAAAGCGAGTCGATAGTTGAGTGTATTAAATGAATTTATTAGATACGTCAGTTTCCCCGCAGCTTCGGTTTCATCCGCCCCCGTTCGAAATAGACCGCCGTTTATCGACCGCACAGTAAGCCGTGGTGCAAAGCCCGCAGCCAATGCAGTATTGATCCGCGTTCTGACAGTTTCGTCGATCCCCGACCGCTCATCTGCGATCGCGTGCTCTTGTTCCGCCGCCAAATAAAAGAAAAGTTTGTCGCGGACGAGTGGGCCGCCAAATGATATGCCTGGCTGATAACGGCGAAAAATCGGCCGTACCGGTCTGGCGAAAGGCCGTGCATTCAAATGCTGATTCTGAAAGAACGTAAATGCTGTGCCGTGAAATTCATTCGAACCAGTTTTGGTAATAACGTTGATCGCTCCGCCTGCCGACCCGCCGAACTCAGCCGATGTGCCGTTATTGACGATCTGAAACTCCCGAACAATCTCCGGTGACAAAGCTACAAGTGCTGATCCGGTTGTCTCATCTGTGTTATCCAGTCCGTCAATCGAAATGGAATTGCTTCGCGGCCTCAGCCCGCCGAATGTAAAACCGCTGTCGCCCAGCGGCGAGGTTGAAATGTTTCCTCCTCCGGAACGCGTGTTAGATGGGGCGACGCCCGGTGCGAGCAGCGTAAACTGCAAGTAATTACGGCTGTTTACAGGCAGTTCCTCAATGCTCTCTTGCGTGATCGAGGTCAACGACGCAGTTTGCGAACTGTCAATGACCAGCAGCTTGTCAGTTACAGTTACCACTTCATCGACACCAGCCGGTTTCAGTGCAAAGTCTATTATTGTCGTTTGTCCTAGGGTCAGTGTTATCTGCGGATTAACATACACGGCAAACCCGGTCGATTCAGCTCGAATTTCATACGTCCCCACCGTCAAAGCCGTTATGTGAAAAACTCCGTCCCGATCGCTCGCCGTTTGTCTCTTCTGATTAGTGCCAGTGTCCCGTACAGTGATCGACACATTCTGCATCACTTCGCCCACTGAATTACGAACCACACCAGTGATCGATGCGGTCGTAGAAGAATTTTGTCCGCAAGTCGAATAGGCTCCAAATAGAACAATGGCCAAATAAAAGAGGAAAAAAGATCTAACCATGACAATATGATAATTCGTCCCCGACTAAAAAGCATTGCTTGACGGACAAACCGCCGAGATTTGATAAAAATCGGAGTAACGGCCTCTGGCATACATAGAAGGCCTGCCCTTTGGAGGGCAAGCCGTCCGTTTTTGTCAATTAAAATACCGTTTACTGAGCCAGTCTAAGCGGGAAAAGGTCGCGATTCTGTGGAACGACGGGCGTGTTCGCGGGTAAAATGTTTTGCCAGCGAGTCTTGTCGTCGAGGAGGCGTTCGATGTCGGCGACGGGTAAGGGTTTTGAGAACAGATAGCCCTGACCGTATTCGCAGCCGAGGATGCGGAGCTGGTGAAACTGATGGACGCTCTCGATGCCTTCGGCGACGACCTTTAGATTCAGAGCCTTAGCGAGTGCGATGACAGTGCGGACGATCTCGCCGTTTTCGGTATTTTCTTCCATCGCGGAGACAAACGAGCGGTCAACCTTGAGTAGGTCGATCGGGAATTTGTGCAGGTAGCTGAGGCTCGAGTAACCCGTACCGAAATCGTCGATGCTGATCTGCACGCCGGTTTCCTTGAT
>JBKJRA010000257.1:0-12314 GCA_046594975.1 Pyrinomonadaceae bacterium
CCTTATACCTAAGATAACTTATTATTTTAGGTATAAGGGAGTACAGCAATACGTGATAGCCGAACTTGATAAACTGATCGAATTACAACTAACGGATACCAATATCCGCAAGTTGAAAAAATCCATTGAAACAGCAGTAGCGAGGCGTGCCGAGATCGAACAAGAGTTTGAACAGCACGCCTTTTCTATCCGGGAGATCCAAAATCGACGCGACAGTCTCAATGCAAAACGTGCCGATCTCGAAAAGCAGATAGCCGAAAATAAAACCTATCTCGAGCGAGCCGACCGCAACCTGAAACACGCACAAAATTCAAAAGAATACGAGACTGCGATGCGCGAGACCGACGCGCTGCAAAAGCAGATCGGGGCATTTGAAACGCAGATAGTCGAGATCATGGAAGAGATCGAAACAGTCGAAAAAGAACTGACCGAACGCGCCGACGAGATCAACAACCTCGACGCAAAACGCGACGAAGCTCTGGCAGAGTTTGATGCTGCAATGAAGAAACATAATTCCGAATTTGACAAGGAGAGCAAGCACCGTGCGACCGCTTTTGCGACGCTGCCCGCACGACTTGCCAGTGTTTACGACCGCCTCTCGCAGCGTAGCCGCGACGGTATCGCCGTAGCCGAGGTCGTCAATGGCTCGTGCAGCGCCTGCAACGTCCTGCTCCGCCCGCAGGTTCAGGTCAACGTCAAAAAAGGTGACGAGATCATCACCTGCGAAAACTGTACGCGGATCTTATACATCCAAACCCGCGGTGCCGAAGCAACTGCTTCGTAATTGATTGAGTGTTCAGGTCAGAACCGGGAGCCGTAGCGACTGGGTTTTTATCTGAGATTTGCAGCCTGAAATTTGAAATTAAATAAAGCAGCCCCATCTGCAAACATTTGATATGACCAGATTACTTACGGTTTCCTTAATCCTCCTAGCTACTCTTTCTATCTCCGCCCAAAAAACTAACGACGCAATCAATTCCCAGCTCAAGTCGCTCAAAGCCGATAAGCAAATAACACTTTCCTACGATTCCGGCTCTAACGCTACAAAATTAATGGTCATCGCGGACAATTTTGCCGATGCCGAAGCAAAAAAAGCCGGGATTCAGGCAATGAATTTCGGCATGGCATTCTTTTACCCCGGCAAAGCCCTGGCCGCTCCGCCCGAAACCATCAATTTTACGTTCTGGTTGATGAGCAAAAAGCCGCAATTTGCGGGAGCACACGCATGGAAAGCAACCGTCGGCACCGAAACCCTCGACCTCGGAGATTCCCGCTACGCCCCAAAACCTAGCGACAATATGGAATATCTCAATTTCAAGATCACCCGCTCCGACCTAGCAAAAATTGCCGCCGGCACCAATGTAAAATTCAAACTAGGCAACGCCGATTTCACTTTCACCGCCGCACATCTAGCGATCTTCAAAAGCCTGATCGCCGTCACAGAAACTAAATAGTCCTACCCCGCGGCCCATTTCGTCTGTAAATAACCCATATCGGCCATTGACCTCTCTAGCTGCACTAGTAAACGCCTATAGTTACGTGGGCGGTATGGCAGTTGCTGTTAATAACTGCGTATAAGCTACGAATTCAAGGGGGACAGTTATGAGATCAATATATACACGAAGTTTTTTATTAAGTTTGATCGTTCTTGTCGGTGGGTTTTCGGCGTTAGCCCAAGGCAAGGGTCATGGTGGCGAAAAGGGTGAAAAAGGCAATAACGGCGGCGGACGCGGCCAGTCGGCCGAAAAACATGGCGGCCAGCGTCAAGAGGGCAGTGAGCAGCAGGATCAGAGCCAGAGTCGCGAAAACCGTGACGATAAGATTCGCCAAAAGCACGACAACAGGCCCGACAATAACGAAGATTCGCGTCCGGAATATCGTCAAGAGCAGGGCCGTGGTGATGGTAAGGGAAACGGCAAAGATAGACACAATGAACGCAATGACTATCCTGTCTATCCGCAACAGCAGCGTCAAGGTCCGCCTGTATGGAGCAATGCCTGGCCCAATAATTACGGCCAACAGCGTAGTGCCGAGGCTCATGCCCGGAATGCGGAAAGAAAGGCTCTAAGAGATCGTCGGGATACTTGGAATGGCTATTACGACAGTCGCGATTACCGCACGGATCGTAATTATACCAATTACAATAACCAACGTGACACGCGTCGCACCAGCATTCTACGCTCGGTGATCGGCATGGTACTCGGCAATAACACCGGCAGCCAGTATTACGCTCCTCAGCAGCAATATAATAATTACAGCTACGGCGTGCCGTATAACCCTGTCTATAACGGCGGCTACAATAACCCATATCCTCAGCAATACCAAAATTATGGTTACACACCTGATTACAACAACTATCAGGCGGACGCGTATCCGTCGAATTACGGCAGTCAGAACTACTCGAACGGCATAGCTCCATTATTGGCTAGTTTACTTGGTTCACGTGGGGGCTTTTTCGGTCGACTGGTCCGCCAACTGTTGGCGTCAGGCTATCAACAGGGCTATCAAGACGCCCAGTACGCTCGCTCAAACGGCTATAGCAACGGCTATAATAATAGCTATTATCAGGTTCCGTACTCCAATCAGTCTGCATACACGCAAGCTGTTTATAGACAGCCCGCATATAGCGATCTGGCCTATGCTTATAACGATATTGGCTACGATCCGTACTCGTCACTCGCCGAAAACCGACGATACATGAGCGAAGGCTACGACCTCGGCTACCGCGACGCTCTCAGCGCACGTAACCAATCTCCGCTCAATAACATCGGCGGCGGCGACTTGATCAGTGCACTTCTGGGCAGTGTACTTCAACTCAACTAACCGGGATATTTACGGTCGTGTAAAAAGAGGCTGTCTGAAAAAGGCGGCCTCTTTTTTGCAGATCAAAAGCCGGGATCAGGTGAGTTGCCGGGCATTGGTTCAGGAAACGGTGCACCGGGATCAGGCGAATAAACAGGTTCCGTGTCGGGGTCCGATCCTGGAAGAGGGTCAGACACTGGATATGGAGCCGGCTGCTCGGGCGGTTCGCGTACCGGTTCGGGAGATGTGGGGTGCGGCGTGTCCGGCACATCCGGGTGGGTAACCGGGTCTTTCGGAGCATTAGTTTGTAGATCGTAATTATCGTCCATAATGAAGGCGATCATACATCTCATTATTTTTGACGTATGTCCGTTCGAATACAAAACCCTAGTTTGAACGCCCAAACATTTAACAGTATATTGTCCGTATGCTCTATGGACATTTTTCGCGATACATCGGCCTCTTCGTTTTTTGTTTTTCACTGGCGTTCGTCTCAAATGCCCTCGCTGGTGACCGCGTCCAGCTTGCCCTTTGGGAGCAACAAGCGCAGAATGTCAAGATCGTTCGCGACGATTGGGGCATCGCTCACGTCACCGGCAAAACCGACGCCGATGCCGTTTTTGGTGCGATCTATGCTCAGGCCGAGGATGATTTTAACCGCATCGAGACAAACTATCTTAATTCCATCGGCCGTCTTGCCGAAGCTGAGGGCGAAAAAGCGATCTGGAGCGACCTGCGGCAAAAACTCTTTATCGACCAACAGCAGATCAAACGGCAATATCTCGAAAGTCCAGCGTGGCTTCGTAAATTGATGAACGCATGGGCCGACGGCCTGAATTATTATCTGGCGACGCACCCTAATGTGAAACCGCGAGTCATCACAAAATTCGAACCCTGGATGCCTCTCACTTTTAGCGAGGGCAGCATCGGCGGCGACATCGAATCTGTCGATCTGGGACAGCTCCGAGCATTTTACGACAAGGGTTTTGTTGCGGTAAAAGAACCGGAAGGTCTTCCAAAAGAGCCGACAGGTTCTAACGGCATTGCGATCTCACCATCAAACACTAAAAACAAAAAAGCTCTCCTGCTCATCAATCCGCATACATCTTTTTTCTTTCGTTCGGAATTACAGATGACCAGCGGCGAGGGGCTCAACGCCTACGGCGCATCGACGTGGGGCCAATTTTTTATCTATCAGGGATTTAACGAGCACTGCGGCTGGATGCACACGTCGAGCGAGGCCGATGCGATTGATGAATGGCTTGAGACTGTCGTGCGTAGGGACGGCAAAGTCTCCTACAAATATGGAGCTGAGGAGCGTCCGATGACGGTCCGTGAGATCTCGATAGCGGTCAAGACGGCATCCGGCATCATCGAACGCAAGTTCACGACCTATCACACGCATCACGGCCCGGTTGTTCGCACCCAAGGCGATAAATGGGTCGCCGTCGGACTGGTGAACGAACCCGTCAAAGCCCTGATGCAGTCGTACGGACGCACAAAAGCAAAGAATTACAACGAATTTAAGAAAATAATGGAGCTGCAGGCAAATTCGTCAAACGCGACGCTCTATGCTGATGCTGACGGCAATACCGCGTATTTTCATACAAATTTTATGCCGCGACGCGAGCCGAAATTTGACTGGACAAAACCTGTAGATGGCAGTGATCCGGCGACTGATTGGAAAGGGCTATTGTCATTCGACGAGCTGCCTAACATAAAAAACCCTGCGAGCGGGTGGGTCTATAACAGCAACAATTGGCCGTGGTCGGCGGCCGGTCCGAGCAGCCTGAAACAGTCCGATTTTCCTAAATACGTCGATAGCGGCTACGAATCCGCACGCGGTCTGCACGCGATAAAGGTGCTCGAAAACAAAACGGATCTCACGCTCGACACGCTGCGTGACGCTGCTTATGACACGTACCTGACGTGGTTTGACAAGCGGCTGCACGTCCTCATCAAGGCGTGGGAAACTCTGCCAAATAATGACCCTTTGAAAGCAAAAACCGCCGACCAGATAGCTACATTAAAAAAATGGGATCAGCGTTGGTCAACTGATTCGATCGCGACATCGGTCGCAGTTTATTGGGGACAAGAGGTCACGCGCAAATACCGCGCCGAATGGAACCGTCCGCTCTATGAGCCGTCTATTGCATTCGACGAGCGATCCACTGTCGCACAAAAAGATCTGCTTGGGATGCTCGTTGCCGCGTCCGATAAACTCACCGCTGATTTCGGAAAATGGCAGACACCGTGGGGCGACATCAACCGTTTTCAGCGCATCACCGACGACATCGTCCACCCATTCACCGACGCCGGGCCAAGCATTCCGGTCGGATTCACGTCCGCCCTGTGGGGTTCGCTTGCTTCATTCGGCGCAAATTCCTACAAAGGCTCGAAAAAGATCTACGGCACCAGCGGCAATAGCTTTGTCGCGGTGGTCGAGTTTGGCAAAACCGTCCGAGCCAAAGCAGTAACCGCCGGAGGCGAGAGCGGCAACCCCGCGTCCAAACACTTTAACGACCAAGCCGAGCGTTATGCGACCGGCAACCTCCGCGAAGTATATTTCTACCCCGTTCAACTAAAAGGCCACACCGAGCGGGAATATAAACCGGGTCAGTACCGGGAGCCGTAGCGACTGGGTTTTTGATCTATTTCTGACAACTGACAACTGCTCACTTCGTCCACTCACTAGATTCATGGACATCGACCTTCACCGGGACCTTTGAGACGAATTCGGCACCGGCACGGAGCATCGCTGATTCGAGAATTTTTGCTGTGTTTTCAGCCTCGGCTACGTCACATTCGACGATGATCTCGTCATGGACGATGTTCACGAGCTTGGCCGATGTCGGCCGGATGTCTTCGTGGAGCAATCTTAAAGCTCGTTTTAGAATATCGGCAGACGTGCCCTGGATCGGCATATTTTTGGCGTAACGTTGTGCAGCTCCTAAACTTGAGCGGTCGTTCGCATCAAAATGAAACCTCGCCATACGGCCCGAGCCCGACCGCGTCCAAGGCTGATTCACAACATTCTTTGAGGCGTTTCGCAGCCATTCGTCCATCTTTGGATAGGTCGCGAAATACCGCCGCAGAGTGTCTTCCGCCTGCGACTGTGAAAGCCCTGTCATCGACGCAAACCTCGAAGCCCCGATGCCGTAAACCACCCCGAAATTGAGCCGCTTGGCAAACGAACGCTGGTCCGCAGTAACGTCTTCTGTCTTGATACCGAAAACTTGTGCAGCGGTCGCCGCGTGAAAATCCTGCCCCGAGACAAAAGCGTCAATAAAATTCTTGTCGTCCGAAAAATCCGCCAGTATTCGCAGCTCGATCTGCGAGTAGTCCGCAATTACGAGTTTTCGCCCAACGGGAGCAAGAAAACAGCGGCGGTATTCCGCCTCATGCGGTATCTGCTGCAGGTTCGGATTCGAACACGAAAAACGCCCTGTCGGAGCACCTATCTGACGAAAATCCGCATGAATCCGGCCCGTCTGCGGCTCGATGTATTCGAGAATGTTTTCGCCAAAGCTAGACGCGGCTTTTGCGACCGTGCGGTATTCGAGCAGTTTGGCGACGACCGGATACTTTTCCGCCAAAGGTTGCAGTTCCCAAGCCCGCGTCGTATTCGGCACCGGAATTCCCAGACCGACCAGAGCGTCCGTCACCTGTGCCTGACTGTCAAGATTGATCTCCGGCCGCCCAAAAAGCGACGCCTGTGCCACAC
The DNA here is from genome assembly GCA_046594975.1 of Pyrinomonadaceae bacterium. GTDB lineage: Bacteria > Acidobacteriota > Blastocatellia > Pyrinomonadales > Pyrinomonadaceae > OLB17. The sequence goes on from JBKJRA010000257.1 coordinate 6,527, forward strand.
CTGCTCCAAGCATGTCCTGCAGCTCGTCGGCAAACGTGCCTCGCGCCGTCGTATTTTTTTCAAGCTGCTCTCGCCATAACCCCTCGTCAAGATAAAAGCCGTTCAGCTCCATCTCCGCGATCGGCATCACGCATTCGTTCTCGAGTTTCAACGCCCGTGTCAGCTCGTCCGTCTCGATCCGCTCGTCCAATTTCGCACGCACATCCGGCATTATCGCCGCGTCGCGTGCAGCGTATTCTATCTGCGAATGCGACAGCTCAGCCGCCGCCCAGTTGCTGACCTGCTCTGATTTATCCAGCGTCTGCCCCAGGAAAAACTGCACGACATCCGCCAACCCGTGCCGCCTGTCTTTATCACCCGCCGCGATAAGCAGGCTCGCGAGGTACGTGTCATAAACCCCGCCGACCTCGCATCCCAGGTGATGCCGCACCCATTTTGTATCAAATTTCGCGTTATGAGCGATCTTCACCTGCCTGGTCGATGCCAGCAAATCCCGCAGCGGCGCCAGATCCGGATTAGCTCTAAGTGCCTTGACCGACGCGGGAATGTCCCCGCTCGCCCCTCGTCCCTCGCCCCAAGTCCCTTCTGCCGCAAACGCCCGTATATCTATGACCTTAGTATTCGCCCCATTCGAAAGCTGCACCAGCCGCAAATCCCCCTTATACGGATTGAGCTCCGTCGTCTCCACGTCAAACCCCAAAAAAGGTTCGTTTTTTAGCTCCTCACAGGCTTTTTGCAGCGACCCGGCATCGCTCACCAACTGAAAATATATTTCCATTGACTATATTCTACCCCAAAGGTTCGCCTCCTTACGAAACGCCTGAAACGACGTCCTAAATGCTGACTACTGACTGCTGACTGCTGAATTCACAAATTCTTGTTTACTTGCGCGGCGCGTTTGTTTATACTGTGCTTGGTTTGCCGCGTTTCGTGATCTAGGTCACAGCGTCAGAAAGCAAATGTCAGAAGATTTTTTGAAAGACTCGAGTTTAACGAGATCAAGATTTTATAGGGTCCGAGCACGATTTCCCATGCGGAAATAGGTGCTCCCCGATACGGACCGGCAATTACGCCGTCCGAACAGAGTTCCCTGCGTGAAGAAAATTCAATACTTGTTCTTTTGGAATTTATTTCCAAAATCAAGCTATAAAACCAATCCGCAACCGCTCTGCCTGATCGCAGTTTAAGCCCATAGTCTGCAAACAAATACTAATTCTGAATTAGCTCCTGACGTTTCAATAAACCGGCAAATACACCGAAATTTGAAAAGGATATTTGTATGTCAAAAGAAATGATAGTGAGTTGTAACGGTCGGGAGAAAAAGATCGCGATACTCGAAAATGGAAAGGTAACAGAGTTTTACATTGAGCGAGGCGAGGAAAATTCCGGCGTCGTAGGCAATGTTTATAAGGGCCGCGTGATGCGCGTCCTGCCCGGTATGCAGTCGGCGTTTGTCGATATCGGGCTCGAACGCGATGCGTTTTTATACGTCACCGACTTCTTCGACGAGGAAGAAGAAATTGAGCGCATCGTCATGGAAAAAGCCAAAAAAGGCTCTCCTGAAGATGCCAAACGCGAAGCCGACGAACAGATCGCCCGCTCGCGCATCGAGCGTGAAAAACAGATGGAATCTGTCCAGGAGCTTGCCGAACCGCTTGCCGAGGGCATTTCGTCCGACGACATTGATATCAGCGTCGCACCCAACGCCGAGCATATGGCTGAGCCGATCGCCGAGGAAAAGCCGGACCGCAACAAACGTTCACGTGGGCGCGGCGGTCGTAATAGAAACACCCAAGACGAAAAACCCTCCGTCGAGGCCGAAGCCGTACCGACATTCGAGATCGAGTTTGATAACTCCGGTTTCGAACGGATCAGTGACAACGACGAGGACACGGGCGAAATGTTTAAGGATGCCTACGTCCAGGAAGCGATCGTCCAGCGAGTACACGCGGCCGAATTCGACATGGAAACCATCGCCGAAGCCGAAGTCGGCTCTTTGCTGGCCGATGTCACGAGCGACGGCGGCGGATTCGAACGCATCGCCGACGAAGACGAAGAACCGGCACCGGCCAAAGGCAAAGTCAAGCCAAAAGCTAAATCAGCTAAAACAGACAAGCCCAAAGCTCCTGCCAAAAAGGCGACCGCTAAAGGCAAGTCATCGGCTAAGAGTAAAAAAGCTGCAATGGAAGAACCTCTCGAAGACGCGGATGCAAGTGTCAAAGAACCAAGCGAAAACGCTGAAATGGCTGTCCGTCGGGGCGGCCGGGGTCGGCGTCGCGGAGGTGCCAAGCCTAAAGCCAAAGGTGACGGCGACACAGATGAGTCAACCGACCAGACCGACGAATTTGGCGACCCGGACGGCAATGTAGCCGATCCGAGTGATGACAGCCCCGAGTTGCCGGAATTGCCCACAGAAACGGAGCCTGAAACCGATACTGCACCTGACCCGGAACCGGAAGCCGAAGCTGAGACCGAGCCAACCGCCGATTCCGAAGAGCCGAAGGCCGAAGATCGACCTGAACGCAGCGGACGCAGTCGCGGCGGACGCGGCCGTGGGGGACGCGGACGCGGCGAACGCCCGGCCGAAGAGGTCCCGGCAGAAGACCAAACATCTGACGAAAAACCGACAGATGATCGAAGCTCAAACGAACGTCCAGCAGACGAGAGACCATCGCGTGACCGCCAGTCAAATGATCGGCAACCCCGTGACCGCAATCAGGGCGACCGTCCCTCAGGTGATCGTCCGTCTGGTGATCGCCCAACCAATGAACGTCAGGGACGCGGACGTAATGACCGCAATGATCGAGGAGGCCGCGATCGTGATCGCGGGCCTCAGCCGACCATCTCCGACCTGCTCAAAGAGGGTCAGGAGATCCTCGTCCAAATTGCCAAAGAACCTATTGCCAAAAAAGGTGCCCGCATCACTTCGCACATAGCGATGCCGGGACGTTTTCTAGTCTATATGCCGACGATCGAGCATCTCGGCGTGTCCCGCAAGATCGAATCTGCCAGCGAACGCTCGCGTCTTCGCACGCTGATCCAGCGTATTCGCCAGGACGACAGTATTCCGTCGGGCGGCTTTATCGTCCGCACGGCGGGCATCGGGATCTCTGAAGAAGACCTAAGAAACGATGCGTTGTTCCTCGTCCGCACTTGGATCGACGCTAAAAAAGGCTCCGAGAAAAAACGCTCCCCGGCGATGGTCCACCAAGACCTCGATCTGGTGCAGCGTCTGCTTCGCGACCAGCTTTCGGATGACTTTACCGCGATTCGCGTTGATAGCGAAGAGGAATATCTTCGCACCGTCGAGTTTATGAACCGCATGGCCCCGCGTATGGTCAACCGCGTCAAACTCTACACCCGCGAAGAGCCGATCCTCGAGGCGTTCGGCGTCCAAGAGGAAGCCGATAAAGCTCTCAAGCCCCGTGTTTGGCTCAAATCCGGCGGCTATCTCGTCATCAATCAGACCGAGGCTCTCGTCGCGATCGACGTTAACACCGGCAAATTCGTCGGCAAGGGTAACGCCCGTCTCGAAGACACGATCACCCGCACCAACATGGAAGCGGTCGATGAGATCGCACGACAAATTCGCCTGCGTGACCTCGGCGGCATCATCGTGCTCGACCTGATCGACATGGACGACCGCCGCAACCGCAACAAGGTTTCGCAAGCTCTGCAAGAGGCCCTCGCGAGTGACCGCAGCCCAAATAAGGTGCTGTCGTTCAACGATTTCGGGCTCATCATCATGACCCGCAAACGCGTCAAACAGTCGCTCGAACGCACTATGTGTGCTCCATGTGACTATTGCGAGGGTGCCGGTTGGGTCAAATCGCCGACCACCGTCTGCTACGAGATACTCGTCGAAGCCCGCCGTCTATCACGCAGCGTCGAAGACGTTCGCCACACGACCCTTCGCGTCCATCCCGACGTGTCGAAAGCACTTCGCAACGACGAACGAGCCGTGATGGAAGAGATCGAAGCGTATCTCGGCAATGTCGATATCACCGCCGACAAATCGATCCATCAGGCCCAATTCGACTTCGCGTTTATTTAAATAGTCGCAAATCTAAAATGGGCAAGGGGTGTCGCAAGGCACCCTTTTTTGCTATTTGTGTTGCGTCCTAGGATCTCAAAGTGAAAAAGGGTAAAAATTGTATCTTTATGACTCGTTAAAACGACAGTTCAAACGGCGTGCCGTCACGGATGCCAAAAAGAGATATGTTTATAGGGTCGGAAATAGAAGTTACCGAGAAAAGAAGACCGCTTCTGGTCCACCAGTTAAAAAACTTATTTTTGACATCTGTGCAATTATGTGCTATCTATGATACAGTTAAACTTGAGAGGTACTTATGTCGCTACACGGAAATTGGGTCAAATTTAAGGGCATTAAAAACGAGCGAGGTTTTAACCGGCACCACATTACCATTAACAATAAAGGGCAGATCCACGTCGGGCGCAAAGCTCACGAAGATCTTGGCCGTCCTTGCGCCGTTCTGCTCTATTTCGAACCGCTGCTCAATAAGATCGCCGTCGAACCCGCGGACCCGCGTGCTCACGGCGGAGTGCCGCTGATTGAAAAAGAATTTGGTGCGTATTACATACCCGCCAAACAATTTGTCCGCGAAAACCGCATTGCGATCGCCGGGACAGAGGCGTTCGTCAAACCCGAGATCAATCACAACGGCATTATGATCCTCGACCTGACCAATACGACCCGCGTATCGCGAGGGCGAAGGCTCAGACCTGAGGCAGATCTATAACCGCGATTTTTGGATGCCTTAAACACCGACGCCGGCTACTAGAGCTTGAGATCTTTCTTTAGGTCTTTGGTATGCGTGGGCTTTACAAAGATCGCGTCGGGGATGGTTTTGTTGTAGTCGATCGACTCGTAATTGATGCGGGACGACTGTTTGCCACCTGAGAAACGGTCGATGATGAACGGGGCCTTGATGCCGCCGACATCGATGAACTGGGCGTAGCGGTCCTCTTCCTTGATCTCTTCGCCGTCTGAGGTGGTGCGTTTGTAGATAGCTTTCTGCGGCAAGCCGTCTTCGGTCGCAAACTCAAATTCGACCGTGAAACCGTCTTTGTAAGCCAGTTTCAAGACATCATTGCGTTTGCCTAAGGTCGCCGCACGCTTTCCGATGTAGCTGAGATCAGCCTCGCCTTTCCACGACCCGCGAAGCAGACTGTCGAGGCTCGTCCGCATTCCTTGTGTGAAATTGGCAACCTGGCCCGCGGTTTGCACCTTGATCAGGTCTTGGTCACCGTCATACACCCAACCGGTCGTGCCGGTGTTTGTCTGCACGGTCTTGGTGCCGCCTCCCCAAAACTCGGCCCGCTCCTTATCGGGAAATGTGATCACGTCGATAAATGACTGAAACAAACCGATGCCGCCATCGCGGATAACGCTATATTTCCCGCGTCCTACCTGCGAGCGAACCTGTAGATAATTATTACCGCCAAGATTCTTCACCGCCAAAGCAATGATCGCCTCTGCTTTTCCGATATCGTTCGACACAGGAACGGTCGTAACGGTTTCAGTCGCCGGCAATCGCCAGCCGCCGTTCCAACTGTAGAGATATTGCAATTCCCTATAAACCGTTACCGATTTGCCGTCTTTTCGCTCAGGCTCGAATTTTATCCGTTTCACTGCTGCGATAGCATTTTCATTTAACAACCCCGGCAGCGACACCACAGGCGTGATCTCACCGATCTCACCAAAATCATTGAACTGGACGCGCAGTATCACAATGCCCGTGATGTCGGATGTCGAGTGATTCTTCGG
>JBKJRA010000310.1:0-3619 GCA_046594975.1 Pyrinomonadaceae bacterium
AATACGACATATTCTCGATCACGCCAAGCACCGGGACGCGGACCTGTTCGAACATCTAGACGGCACGACGAACCTCGGAAAGCGAAACTTCCTGCGGAGTTGTGACGAGAACCGCACCCTGAACAGGCACGAGCTGAGCAAGCGAAAGCTGCACATCGCCGGTGCCCGGGGGCATATCGACGATTAGATAATCGAGTTCGCCCCAATCTACATCCGACAAAAACTGCCGCACGACGCCATGGAGCATCGGGCCGCGCAGGATCATCGGCTTATCGGGCGGCACGAGCACGGCCATTGAGATCATTTTGATGCCGTGGGCCTTTATGGGGATCAGTTTGTTGTCCATCACGTCCGGCTGGCCGTAGCCTGTGCCGAGCATCATCGGGACATTTGGCCCGTAAACGTCGGCGTCCATTATGCCGACCTTGGCACCGTCAGCCGCAAGTGCGACCGCCATATTGACAGCGACTGTCGATTTACCGACACCGCCTTTGCCTGATGAAACGGCGATGATATTTTTGACTCCGGCGATTGACGTATTGTCTTTGATACCGCGTCCCTGCGGAACCTCGGCGTCCATTTTGACAGCGACATTTGTCACGCCTTCGAGACCGGAGACGATGCGTTGAGCGTCGGTTTCCATCTGCTCTTTGACCGGGCACGCCGGCGTTGTGAGCATGATGGTGAACGACACATCACCTCCTTTGACTTCAAGATTATGGATAAATCCGAGCGTGACGATGTCCTTTTTCAGATCCGGATCTATGATCTGAGTTAATGCTTCTAAAACAACTGCTTCTGATAATTGGCTCATTATGTAATTGCGGATCGGCGTTATAAAGTAAAAGATTATTGTAGCAAAGATGAACGCTGACCTCGAAAACGACTATAAACACATTCGCAACGGCGGCTCCGGTTTTTACGAACAACCGCGCGGCCTGATCGCTGTTTGGGGCAAAGAGGCTGTGCAATTTCTCGACGGCCTGATCTCAAATGACATGAAACCGCTCGAGGACGGCCAGCAAATGCTCGCCGCGTTTCCAAACGCCCAAGGCCGGCTGCTTGCTGCCGTAAGAGTATTGCGGCAAGGTGAAAAATACCTGTTCGAAACCGAAGAAGCGACCCGCGAAAAGGTATTTCAAAATCTCTTTCGATTTACTTTTGCCGGTGATTTCTTTGTGGAGGATATGTCGGAACAGTATCGATATTTTGAGGTGTTCGGGTCAAAACCGAGAGCGGTAGCGACCGGGTTCTTATTTATATCACCCAGTTCAAAAGGCTATTTTGTCGAAACCGCTAATTCGGACACATTTCGAAATGATCTGATCGGGTCCGGCTCGATTGCAATCACTGGCGATCTGTACGAAATTCTCCGCATCGAAAACGGCATCCCAAAATACGGTCTCGATATGGACGAAACAACCATCGTCCCCGAACTCGGCATCGACGGCCTGATTTCATACAACAAAGGCTGTTACATCGGCCAGGAGATCATCGCCCGCATCTATTTTCGAGGGCATGTTGCGAAAAAGTTAACCGGATTGATCCTGTCAGAACCGGGAGCGGTAGCGACTGGGTTCTTGCCCGGCGCTGAACTTACCACTGCAGACGGCAAAAATGCCGGACGGATTACCTCCGTTACTTTCTCACCTAAACTCGACAAAACTATTGCTCTCGCGTTTGTTCGCTACGATTATCTGCCGGCTGGAACGGAATTGCTCGTTGGAGAAATGAAAGTCACTGTTACTGAGTTACCTTTCGTGAAATGATCTCTCAGTGCTCTCTGTGTTCTCTGTGGTAAAATTTCCCTTTACTATGGAAGACCTCGATATCGACCTGCCAAACGCCAAGTTGGCATACACCATTATCCAATCGCTCCTCGACGGCCACGAAGCTCTAAGCGACCTGCTCGTCGTTATGTCGCACGCCCTCGACGAAGACACTCTGAAAGCCTTGACCAACACCGGCGAATGGGAAAAATATCTCGAATCTAAGCGAAATCTCGAAACCGCACATGCGCAGATCGAGAAACTTACTGAAACTCTGAAACAACTTGAGGAAAACAGCTAAAAGCTAATTGCTGATAGCTTTTAGCTGTATTTGATTCAAAATGTTTGATCTCATAATAATTGGAGCAGGACCTGCGGGAATAACAGCTGCTTACGAAGCTAAAAAAGCAGGGCTTGATTATCTTGTTATCGAGAAAGGCCTGATCGGTAATACCGTTTATAACTACCCGGTCGGACTGACTGTTTTTTCGACGATAAATGAACTTGAGATAGAGCCCAAAGGCCTGCACCCGGCACGCGAAAAGCCCACTCGCGAAGAACTGCTCTCGTATTACGTCCGCTTTGTACTCGAGCATGAATTGAATGTCCAAACCGAAGAGGCTGTCAAGGGAGTCGTGTCTGTACCACCTGCGATAGCGGGTGGTTTAGCTCATTTCAGAGTCACTACGGACAAAGCCGAATACGAAACCAAGACGGTCCTCTTCGCAATGGGATCGATGGACTATCCGCGAAAGTTGAACGTCCCGGGCGAAGATCTGCCAAAGGTCCGTGACACTTTTCGGGAGACCTATCCGTGGGTCAAAAAGCGTGCGTTGATCGTGGGCGGCGGTAATTCGGCGGGCGAGGCGGCTTTGTTTTTGGCTGAAGAGGGAGCCGATACGACGCTCGCGATATTTCGCGACGATTGGGAAAATAACGACCCGAAACAGGGCTGTATCAAATACTGGGTCAAACAGCCGCTCGAAAGCGAGTTGAAGAAGCACTGCCTAAAGCTGTTCTTTTTGGGCAAAGTCCTTGAGGTTCGCGAAGACGCGGTCGTGATGGAAAACGAAGCGGGCGAGCAGGAAATATTGCCAAACGATGTCGTATTTGTCCTGATCGGTTCGGATGCGGATCTGACAATAATGAAAGGCCTCGGCGTTGAGACCGAACAGGGGAAAGCGGGCGAAGTTCCTGTTTACGACCCGGAAACTTTCGAGACAAACGTCACCGGCATCTACGTCGCAGGACATTTCACCCACCAACGCCACATCAAGGGTGCGATCGATGCCGCAAAATTGCTCGTGCCGAAACTCGCTAAGAAACTCACAACAGAGACACGAAGAGCACAGAGTTAGAATAGATCTTTCTCTGTGCTCTCTGTGTCTCTGTGGTGAAATAGTCCTAACTACTGTCCGTCCGGGTGCTTCATTCTTACCATTACCTTTTGATTCTGAAATTTCTCCCCGATATTGGCAGGATTAATATCATAATTCGTCACTTCAAATATTTCGTTCGCATTGCCGCCGACGGTCTGCGTCCATTTATATGGAAGCTGCACGCCGCCGACTGAGCGATAATCCGTGAATTTCACGCTGTATTCAGCTGACTCGCCTTCCGGGGCTTTCGTTGTGCGTGTGAAGACCATCGGTTCTTTTGGCCCTTCGACAGCACCGGCTTCGGGGGCTTTGGTTCGGACCATCATGATCTGCGGCATCTGCATTCCCGTGTAGGTCATCATCACTGGCAGGCTGGTCGTTTTACTCAGAAAAAGCTTGTATGACGTGCCGCCAAATTCGGCAACCACGATGTCGCACGAGGTTCCATCAACGTCGCCGTCACCGCCAAGC
>JBKJRA010000132.1:0-3063 GCA_046594975.1 Pyrinomonadaceae bacterium
TTCTCGACGGTCTTTGTCTCGATTCCACTGGTCCAAGTCAGATCGTTTTCCGGATCCGAAATTTCTAATCTGAAATTCGAGATTTCCGGCGAAAAGAAAAATTCGTCGCTATGCTCAACCGCCCATTTAGAGTAATTGCTAAAAACTTCGTGCGGGTCCCCGCCCGTCGCGTGATCGCCGATAAATTCCGTTCCCCAGCCAAACGGATGCACGACACGGTTATCTTCGAGAAACGCGTGGTACCGTTCCTGTTTATGCATGTAACGCTTGAGCATATTTAGGCGGCCGCGGCTTTGGCTTTCTGCACGACCTTTTCGTAAAAAGCGATGTATTGCGGAATGATCTGCCCGGTCGAATATCTTGAAACAGCTAGCTCCCGGCCGCGTTCGCCAAAAGTACGACGCATTTCCTCATTAGCAAGCAGCTTGAGCGTATCCACGCTCATCTTTTCGACGTCCCCAACTTCACTCAAAAATCCGCTTTCACCGTCATTTACAACCTCAGGAATACCGCCAATGCGGGTCGCGATAACGGGAACTTCGCACGCCTGAGCTTCGAGAGCAGCGAGCCCGAAAGATTCGAGTTCCGAAGGCAGCAAAAACACGTCTGCAACGCCTAAATAATCAGCGATATTCGCTTGTTTGCCTACAAAGTGGACATGATCCTTAACGCCCAACTGCTCCGCATGATAATAGACAGCTGAGCGTTCCGGCCCGTCACCGACCATTATAAGCCGTGCGTTTTCTCCGGCGGCACGGACTTTTGCGAGTATTTCGATACAATCGGCAGGGCGTTTTACCGGGCGAAAATTTGAGACGTGAACCAGAAGGCGCTCGCCGTTTGGAGCCAGTTCTGCACGCAGAGGCGAATCCGGCAACCGCATATAATGCTTTTGGCAGATGAAATTTGGGATGACCTCGATCTCATCAAAATCAAAAGTCTCGATCGTCGCCTGTTTCAAAAATTTCGACACGGCAGTCACTCCGTCCGATTGCTGCAGACCGTAACGCGTGATCGGCAAATACGAGCGGTCAGCTCCGACTAGCGTGATGTCGGTTCCGTGCAACGTAGTAATTACCGGTACATAACGCTTTTGCTTTATAGATTCGCGTGCCAGTATCGCACTTATCGAATGTGGTATCGCGTAGTGGACGTGAAAAAGATCGAGCTTTTCGGCACGGGCGACGGTCGCCATTTTGGTCGCAAGTGCGAGGTCGTAGGGCTGGTGTTCGAACAGCGGATACGACATCATTTCCACCTCGTGAAAATGGATCCGCTCGCTCAACTCTGTCAGACGCGTCGGCAAAAACGAAGAGATAAAATGGACGTTATGTCCGCGTTCAGCAAGGTCACGTCCAAGCTCGGACCCGACGATGCCGCTACCGCCATAAGTTGGATAAACCGTAATGCCAATATTCATTACTTTCTAGTCTAGCGAGTCTGTTGAGTCTGGCAAGTCACGAGAGTCTTCTCGACTCTTCCAACTCACTTGACTCTTTTACGCACTAGGTAAACGATGCCCTGATTGTCATCCGAAAACAGGAACGAATTGGCGTCGAGTTTGATGATGTCGCAAGGGCGCCCGACGACGTTGCCTTTTTGCAAAAACCCGGTCATAAAATCCTGCAGCGGCTCGCCCTTACGCATAATGACGATCTTGTATCCGTGTCCGACGGCCTTATTTGTCGAACCGTGTAGCGATACGAGAAATGCGTTTTTGATCGTATCGGGCGTATCAGAATCATCAAAATAATCAAATCCGAGCGCCGATGCGTGTGCGGGAAAAAATGCATACGGAGCAGCCACGTTTTTGCATCCCTCTTTGCGCGGATACAGAGGGTCGACCATTATCTTGCCCGACGAGGAGTAACAATGCGGCCAACCGTAATCAGAGCCCTCTTTTAAAACATAAAACGTCTCGTCAGGCTTTTGGAGGCCCAGATGATCGGATCCTTGATTGGTCGCAAAGACAAACTTGCCGATCGCCCTCAGGCCGACGGCGTTGCGTAATCCTTTAGCAAACTGACGCTGGTCGCTGCCGTCAGGATTCATCTCGACGATGCTAGCCCGCATTTTTTCTTTTTCAACACAGGCGTTGCACGACGATCCGACCGAAACGTAAAGCTTGCCGTCTGGCGAAAACGAGATCGTCCGCGTCAGGTGCCAACCACCGTATTTATAACTCAGGCCGTAATCGGGAAAAGTCGCGAGCGTCTGCGGTTTAGTATCGGTCGGAGCGGTCTCGCCGAGTGCAAATTTACGGCGTGTCAACTTGTCCGTCTCGGCGAGATAGAGCCAATCCTGTCCTGATGCGTCTTTGTAAAATTGGACGCTATTCGGATTTTTGAGATTGGCCATATAGGTTATGACCTTAGAAAATTTACCCTTCGCCGCATCCCAACCGTCTAGAATATATATCTTGCCGAGCTTATTGTCAGCCAGATTATACATATCCGTCACAAACATGCGTCCGTCAGGCGCTTTCGCAAAAAAACGCACACGTTTCAGTCCCTCGACCGCCGGGATGATCTCAAACTCACTGGCGAGATTTAGGCTAAATGACTTTCCGCTCTTGAGCGTGACCTTGTTAGGCACGAGTTTCGGCTGAGCCAGCACCAAAACCGGAAGGAGAAATATTGTGATAATCCATAGTCTTTTCATATTTTTAGTGAACTTTAGATTGTATTTCAGGCACAAGCCTCATAATGCGATCGTCATCTTTCGCAGCATTTCCCCGCCCATCTCGGTTTGATGTCGAAAAATAAATGTTTCCATCGGGTCCTTGCTCGATCTCGCGGATGCGTCCATAGACGTTTTCGAGCAGGTTTTCCTGCCGTACAACATCGCGACCATTTAGGACGACCCGAATGATCCGCTTGCCTACCAGACAGCCGAAAAAGAAATTGCCGCCGAACGCCGGAAACTGCGTACCGTTGTAAAACATACCGCTACCCGGTGCACACGCCGGTGAATATTCGAGCAGAGGTGATTTGATTGCGGACCGTTTTTCGTTGTGATGTATCAGCGAGCAGCCGTAGTTTTTGTTGGCCACGACAATGTTTA
>JBKJRA010000135.1:0-5992 GCA_046594975.1 Pyrinomonadaceae bacterium
TTATGGTCAGCTGCTAATGCTCCGCAGGTGACCGGTGCGGGAAACCGTGTGGCCGGAACGGGAAACTTTTGCAATGGCATAATCATAAACTCCCAGAATACGGGCGTGACCTTTCCAAACTGCACGCCGACAGTGTCGCCTTTTGGTAAATACGTAAACGAGGTTACTAAGACTAATTTTGCTCCGAGGATCGGGGTGTCATGGGATCCGTTTAAGAAAGGCACAACCGCAGTTCGCATGGGGTATGGTATTTATCACGAACAGGTTTTGTCCGGGGCACTACAACAAAATATCGGCGTAAATGCTCCATATCAGCAAACTTGTCAGGTTGTGGGTACGTCGCTAGATAATCCGGTGGGGCCGGGCGGCTGTCCGGTCGTCGCGACTGCCGCTGCTTCAAGGGTCAGAGCATGGGATCCGCATTTGAAGACACCTTATATGCAGCAATGGTCGCTCGATGTTCAGCAGCAATTGACTAAAAAGACGATAGTAACGGTGGGATATTACGGTTCAAAAGGCACACATTTGATCGGCGGTTATGAACTGAACCTTCTCAGGCCGGGAGACGCAATTTCGAGAGGGGCTACGGGTTGCGCGGTAGGCGCTTCGACGACGCCTACAGCTCCTTGCCAGCTTGCGGGAACGGCATTTTATTCGTCCGCAGCAACAGCTATTCTTGACCAGATCCGGCCGTATCGCGGATACCGTTCTATCCAGATGGTTCAGTCGCGTTACAACTCGAGCTACCATAGTATGCAGATCTCGGCGCAGCATCGCTTTACCAATGCGTCGCAGGTCAACCTGGCTTATACATGGGCTAAAAATCTAACGGATGCCCAGAATGACCGTTCTACATCGCCGCAGAATATATATGATATAAGAACTGAAAAGGGGCGCGCCGCTCTCGACCGTCGCCAGATCTTGTCGATAAACTATATCTATGAGTTGCCTTTCTTCAAAGATCAAAAGGGCTTTACGGGTAAGCTCCTGGGCGGTTGGCAGGTGTCGGGAATCATAACTTACAACACTGGATTGCCATTTACTCCTGTGGTTTCAGCCATTGATAAATCCGGAATTGGATCAATACCAACACTGACGGCGGGCACACGGCCGACCTTACTCTGTGATCCGAATGTCGGTGCTCCGCATACGAGGCTCCAATGGTTTAATACGGCTTGTTTCCAGATCACGCCGGTATCCGGGTCGGCCGTTCCCGACAATAACATCGGCAGCGGTGGCAGGGGAATCGTAGTTGGTCCGCCTACAAATCGTGTGGACTTAACATTGGTTAAGAATATACGTTTTGGAGAAGGTATGAAGTTACAGCTTCGCGGTGAAGCATTTAATATATTCAACTTTGTTAATTTTAGAGGGTTAAATACTACTGTATGGACAACCGCTACCGCGCCGGTCAGCCTGGGCGGAAACGGTTCATCTGTCTTCGGCAGTATTTCAAGCGTGCGTGATCCAAGGGTCATTCAGCTGGCAGCAAAGTTTAGCTTCTAACCAAACTTATTTTTGACACTTGCCCGCGTTTCGATCATGGAACGCGGGCCTTTTTATTTGAAAGGGCTGCGAATTTGGCGGATAATTTGAATATGGACGAAATACTATTTCGAAATTCGAAAGTGGTTTTATCTGGATCTATGGCAGAAATAGATTCCATCTCGCTTGTGAATGGAAAGATCGGTGCTGTGCCCGTGAGTTATGGGAGGAGTGTGCTACACGGTGAGATGGCCTATGAGAGCGTAACTATTTTTCCCGGATTTATTGACATTCATATCCACGGAGCACTCGGGATAGATGTTAATACGGCTGATGCGGACGGGTTGATGCGGATCGCGGCGTTTCTAGCTCACAATGGTGTAACGGCGTGGGTGCCGACGCTGGTGCCTGATTCGGATGAGAATTATCGTAGAGCTATCGACGCGATAGATGAACTGATGCTGCGGCAGGTGGATATGCCGGTCGCACAAGCGGTCGGGGTACATTACGAAGGCGTGTTTGCAAACGAGCATATGTGCGGAGCGTTGCGACCGGAGTATTTCAAGAGTGGAAAGTGGACAGACAGTGGACAGTTGCCGAAGTTGGAACAAGGCGTTCATATAACAACGCTTGCACCGGAGATCGAGGGCGGAATTGAGTTAATTGCGGAATTAGTAAAACAAGATTGGATCGTCTTTATCGGGCATACACGAGCGGACAGCGAAACGCTTGATAAGGCATTTGCTGCCGGAGCTAAGCACATGACGCATTTCTATAATGCGATGACAGGTATTCACCATCGTGATCTTGGCGTTGCTGGGTGGGGATTGGCTAACAGGGAAGTCACATTCGACATTATTGCGGACGGAATCCACGTCCATCCGCAGATGCTCGCTATGGCTTGCCGGGTAAAATCGCCGGATCGTGTGGCGCTAATTAGCGATTCGGTCGCTCCGACGGGGCTTGGCGATGGTGAATATGAGCTGTGGGGCGAGAAAATTTCGGTTAAGGATGGACGCACGCAAAACGAGAGGGGTAGTATCGCCGGTTCAGTTATTACTATGCATGACGCAGTGACACGAATGCTCTCGCTCGGGTTTACAAAGTCTGAAGTCGCAAACATGGCATCACTAAATCCAGCTAAAGTACTCAGTTTAGATGTTGAGCGAGGGTCGATCGAGGTCGGCAAGCGAGCGGATCTCATTGTCATAGATGCTGACGGAAAAATCAAAATGACTATGATCGGTGGACAGATCGTCCATAACTAACAACTGCATACATCTAGACTGAGGGCTCATTGGGAGGTGAATGTATTCAAACTGCCAGGTTGTGTAAAGAATTGTAAAAGGCAGGCGCTGACGTTTTTTTTGGCGTAGAATACGGGTTGTATGGATAAGATACTCATCATCGACGATGACGAAGAATTATGCGAACTCGTGTCGGAATACCTCGGCGTCGAGGGCTTTGACGTCGAATCGGTCAATGACGGTGAGACTGGTTTAAAACTGGCATTGTCGGGTGAATATGACATGGCAATCCTTGATGTCATGCTGCCAAAAATGAATGGTTTTGACGTTTTGCGTAACCTGCGCGAGGAGTCAAAACTGCCGGTAATCATGCTCACGGCACGCGGCGACGACATGGAACGCATCGTCGGCCTTGAGATCGGTGCAGACGATTATTTGCCAAAGCCTTTTAATCCGCGTGAGTTGGCAGCTAGATTGCGAGCCATATTGCGGCGAGCGGCTACAGAAGCAGATGAAAATGCAGATGACGACAAGATCGTAGTTGACGGTGTTGAGATCGTTGCTTCGGCTAGAACTGCGACTTGCAACGGCAACGACCTCAATCTCACATCGGTTGAGTTTGAGCTTTTGCGTGAACTGTTAAAAGAAGCGGGTAAGATTATCAAGAAAGAGGATCTGAGCGAAAAGGTTCTTGAGCGAAAGCTATCGCCTTTTGACCGCAGTCTGGATATGCACATCAGCAACCTGCGAAAGAAACTCGGCACTCGTCCGGATGATGGCGATAGGATCAAGACGATTCGCTCGGTCGGATATATTTACACGTTAGTATGAAGCTTTTTGTAAAGATCTTTTTGTGGTTTCTTGCCGCTGTCGCGTTGATGGTTGGCGTGATCATTTTTATTACCCGAACGTTTCAGACCGAGCCGATGGTTAGCCGTTTTCAGCGCTCGACTCGCAATCAGATGCTAATGTACGGCGGAACGGCGACGCAGATAGTTGGTGCAGAAGGTGAAAAAGGCCTTACAACCTATCTTTCACGGCTACGTGACCTAGAGCCGACGCGTGAGATCGATCTGGTTGCAGCAGACGGCTCAGTTTGGTTTGGTTCGGAAAATGAAATCGGTGATTCGCGCGATATTGTCGCTCAGACCCTGACGAGTGGTGCGGCGGAAACGGATTTTTCGTCCGACGATCGTTCGTTGGGAGCCTCGCCTGTAGCTTTTCCTGACGGGCGACGGTTTGTGCTGGTGCTGCAGTGGGATCGACAAGCTCCACCAGCACTATTTTGGGGTTCGACACCAGGCTATGTCCGGCTCGGCGGTATATTATTTACCGCTGTCGTGCTTTGCTATTTATTGGCACTCTATCTAACCTCGCCTGTCAGGAAGTTACGCGAGGCGACGCAAAAGCTCGCTGACGGTATGCTTAGTACGCGTGTTGCAGGACAGGTCGGCAAACGGCGTGACGAACTGAGCGATCTTGCTCGTGATTTTGACGTTATGGCTGAGCGTATCGAGACGCTTGTCGTATCGCAGCAGCGGCTCAACAGCGACATATCGCACGAACTGCGTTCACCGCTGGCCCGTCTGAATGTTGCTCTTGAGATAGCCAAGCAAAGATCCACTCCCGAATCAGCGCCTTTATTGGATCGCATTGAGATAGAATCACACCGCCTCAACGAAATGATCTCGCGTCTGCTGATACTTGCAAAACTCGAAACCAATAGCGAACTGGTCGAGCCCGTCAGGCTTGATCTAGCAGAGATAGTTCGAGATGTGGCCGAAGACGCTGATTTCGAGGCACAGGCGAAAGGGCGTTCGGTAAATATTTCCTCCAGCTATGACTGCACAGTGCTGGGCAGCGAAAACCTTTTGCGCAGTGCGATCGAAAATGTTTTGCGAAATGCGGTTCGCTACACGGCTGAGGGGACGGTTGTCAACGTTGCTTTGACGGCAAAAAATGGCAACGCCGTTCTCCAAGTGTCCGATCACGGCGGCGGCGTTCCCGAAAATGAGCTTGCTAATTTGTTTCGTCCGTTTTATCGCGTCGGCGAGGCCCGCGACCGGACAACTGGGGGCACGGGTTTGGGGTTAGCGATCGCAGAACGCGCAATAAAAGCCCACAAAGGCACTATCTCGGCACGAAACAACGGCGAGGGATTGCTGGTTGAGATCAGTTTAAAACGCGAAACTTCGTCGTAGAACTAGGAGTCGCTTTTACGTGCCGCTATAAACGACCGGACAGCAAGAATCACAAATAATAGGCAGACTAATGACATCGCGATTTGAGAGATCACAGCCGCCGAAAGCGTGAGATCCGAAAGTTTAGATATCAGCCTGCCTGACGGCATAATAAATCCCAACAGAGCGACGATTACAGCCGCATGCATCAGATGTTTCCGGAGGTTTTCTTTGACTACGGCGAGGTGTCCCAATAGCATCAAAACGACGCCAAAAGCAGCCGGTATCATAGCCGTAAGGCTGGCGTTACCGCCATATAATCCCCAGGCATAACCGGCGACCCCGATCAGAACCAAAATTCTTCCAAACCAAATTGCTGTAGCTGGCATATATTATTATGGGCGTTTCGGTGCTGCGGCATCGATCTTTGCAAGCAGCTTTGCTGCCAATGCTTTGTCGAGCGGCAGCAGAGCGGCATGTTGTTTTCGAGCCATTACAAGATTATTTTGCTCGATATATGCCTCGCCAAGCCCGTTGATAGCATAAACCCTTTTTGGGTCCAGACCAAGAGCCGTGTTGTAGGAAATGATCGCCGAACCATACTGCTTTGTCTTTGCGTAAGCATAGCCTAGATACAGGTAGTTGGTAACGTTGTTTGGATCAGCCTCCACGGCTCGTTTGTACGCCGGAATAGCCTGTGAAAACATACCGCCGTTGTAGTATGCTCGTGCGACACCGCGAAAAGCTGCTGAATTCGTCGGGTCGAGATCGGCAGCTTTTTGATAGGCATACGCTGCATCCGAAAAGCTTTTTTGTCGTTCGTGAGCGGCTCCCATATCGAAATAAGCGTCTGCATTTCGCGGATCGTATTCGACGGCTTTGCGATAGGCGGCGACCGCGTCGGCGTAATGATCGAGGTGGTCGAGCGAATTGCCGAGATAGTGATACGCCTCAGCAAGGTCAGGCTTGGTCTTTATCGCATTTCTCAATGCCGGCACGGCACGATCGTAACGTTTGAGCGTGTAATAACAAAGCCCAAGATTGTAGTTTGCTGCCGGATCATTCGGGATGATCTCAAGC
>JBKJRA010000269.1:0-3854 GCA_046594975.1 Pyrinomonadaceae bacterium
GAGTCAGAAACCCGTAAAACACGCAGGTTCTTTTTAGATCGGAATACTTCGAGGGCTGCAACGTCGTAGTCAGGGGCGACGATGACCTCGGAGAAAACTTCGATGACGTGTTTAGCAACATCAGCATCTACCTTGTTATTAAAAGCGACAATGCCGCCAAATGCGGAGACCGGGTCGGTTGCGAGCGCACGTTTGTAGGCTTCCTCGTTGGTCACGCCCAAGCCAACGCCGGACGGGTTTGTATGTTTGATGATCGCAACTGCCCGCTGGTCAAAGTCCTGAACCAAATTCCACGCGGCTTCCGCATCGACATAGTTATTAAACGACATCTCTTTGCCGTGCAGTTGCTCGGCACCGGCGATGCCGCCACCGTCTGTCGAATAGAGCGCGGCGTTTTGATGCGGGTTTTCTCCGTAGCGGAGGTCGGTGACCTTGGCGAGTTCGATGAGTTTGTACTCTGACAGGCTATTGTCGGGCGAAAGATCCCCGGTCGCTACAGCTCCCGGTACTGACAGATCTTCATCAAGTTCGACGAATGCGAGATGCCCGAGCGGGTTGAGCGGTTCGAGGCGTTCGAGGTCGTCGTTGGAAAGCTGTTTTGCGAGATATGACGAGATCGCGAGGTCGTAGCTCGCCGTGCGTGTGTATGCGAGTGCCGCGAGGCGTGCTCGTGTCTCGAGCGATAGAGAAGCATCGTTTTCATTCATTTCCGCAATGATCTCATTGTAAAGTCTTGCGTCGGTCACTACGGCAACGTCACGCCAGTTTTTCGACGCGGAGCGGATCATCGCAGGGCCACCGATGTCGATATTTTCGACCGCGTCTTCGAGCGAAACGCCGTCTTTGGCAACGGTTTCTTCGAAAGGATAGAGATTGACGACTATGAGATCGATCGGCGTAATGCCGTGTTCGTTCATTGAGGCAACGTGTTCGGCATTGTCACGCAGAGCGAGAAACGCACCGTGCATTTTCGGATGCAGAGTCTTGACGCGGCCGTCCATCATCTCCGGAAAGCCCGTGACATCGGACACGTCCGTGACAGTCAAACCGCCTTCGCGAAGGGCTTTTGCCGTGCCGCCCGTCGATATAATATCGACGCTGTGAGCGGCTAAAGCAGCCGCAAATTCTACTAAACCTGTCTTGTCCGAAACGCTCAAGAGAGCACGCTTTATCTTTCTCAATTCAGTCATAAACGAAAAGCCAACTAAAGTTGGTACTCCAAACGATAAAAAGGCGGCCAAAACGACCGCCTTTGCACAAACTTATCCACTAACATTTCGCAGCCGGGCCGCGTGTTTATATTTGTATCTTCGGTGAGCCACGCTAATTAGAAAAAGAATCTGCCGAGAAATAGCAGGCTCAGCACGAATATCATCGCGTAAATTATGATTTTGATAAGACTCATAAAATCCCTTATCCTAAGAAACGAAATTTAATTCTATTGCCCATAAGCCGTCAATGTCAAAAACTTTTAACCCGATTTTACTGATTTTGGCCGCTACGATACTAATTTTACAATTCTTTACATTTGCGGGTGCTCAGGACATCGAAGTTCGGATAAAAATATCCGCAGATTCACCGTCGATAGCTGAAATCGAAGGCAAGTTTCTCTCATCAAAACGGCGCAGAAATCCCCGCAATCTGTCGTTTTTGACCGAGTACGGTGGCATCGGCGGACTTGGCGATAGAATTTCGAATCTGAAACTTCAAAATGCAGACGGAAAGACGATCACTAACAAACGTTTTATTCCGGGTGAGTATGTTGCGGATGACGATTTCACAAGCTGGCAATATACTGTCGATCTCGCGCCGCTCAAACAAGCTTCGGCTGCGGCACATATTTCTTGGGTCAAAGGTAATATTGGTTTGCTGATGCTTGACGATCTGTTGCCGCAGGGAAGCGGAGAGAGAGTTTCGGGAAGAATCAAACTTAACCTGCCAACAGGCTGGCATATATTTACGACGGCCCAAACGACGGTAAGTGGTGACTATGACATCCGGGAAATTCAAAAAGCATCGTTCCTTGTCGGTAGGGATTGGCGGGACGTAAGTGTCGAGCATGTAAAACTTCTGACATCAGGTGCGTGGCAATTTACCGATGAAGAAGCGTCAAAAATGGCGGCTGAGATATTTGATCATTACACTAAGGTATTTAGTGCGGCTCCCGTACAAAATGCACAGATCGCGATAATGAAATTTCCCGGCGATGTTTCCATCGGTAATTGGGAAGCCGATACTCGGGGTAACAGTATCACGATCGCCTCGTCTGATATGCCGTTCAAATCACAATCGTCGCAGCGTCTGCATGAGCAGTTGCGGCATGAAATATTTCATCTATGGTTTCCAAACGGTGTGAATTTAAGTGGTAATTACGACTGGTTTTACGAGGGCTTTGCGCTGTATCAATCGCTCAAGCTCGGTGTCGCGGTCAACCGCATCCGGTTTGACGACTATCTCGACACGCTGTCGCGAGCCTATAATCTAGATTCTTTTCCGTCGCAGCGAATGTCGCTGATCGAAGCGTCGAAAAACCGCTGGAGCGGGGCTAATATACAGGTTTATGTGCGCGGTATGCTGGTGGCGTTTCTATGTGATCTGGCGTTAATGGAAGCATCGAAAGGCAAGACATCGACCGATGATCTTGTCCGCGAGATCTATCAGAAATATCGCGGTGCGATCATTGCGACGGATGGCAATACGGCTATTCTCGATGCCATGCGAACACATCAGGAGCTTGGTTTTATCGCCGAGCATTACATAAGCGGTGCGGACAAGTTAGAATGGAATGCGTTACTTGCCGGTGCGGGGATCGAGGCCGTGACGCAAAATTCGGCGACGGTTTTGCGTGTTACGACAAAACCCGGTGGGCGGCAAAAGGATTTATTGGACAAGTTGGGTTATAATAACTGGCGAAAATTGACGGGAAATAATAGATGAAATTCAAGGTTTATTTACATATTGCGGTTGTGGCTCTAGTGCTTACACAAGCCGGCTGCGGGCTGCTCGACTCAGGTGTTTTGGGCACGCCGGACACGGCGACTGTTATCGCCAAAACGGCACAGATACGCACGTCGTATTCAGTCGTGGCGGCAGATCTGCTTGAGGTAAAACGCGGTGATACGCTAGATGTGATCGACCAGGTAGAGTTTGAAAAAGTGCCATGGTATCGCGTCCGAGCCCACGACGACGCTGTAACCGAAGGTTGGATCGAGGCACAAAACATTATCACGAGCGACACACTTGCACGGTCGAAAAAGCTGTCAGAGGATTTTCTCAATCAGGCTCCACAGGCGGCGGGTGTTATTCGTTCGGCTTCGAATTTGCGTGCTGCACCGGATATGAATCCGGAAAATGTGCTTTTCAAGCTGGCGAACGGCTCGGTGTTTGAGATCATCGGCTGGAAATTTGTGCCTAAGCAAGAAGTGCCTGACGTTGACGACGCTCCTAAGGGACAGCAAAAGTCGGGAAAAAAATCTAAGGACGCGGATATCGAGGCGGCAAAAGACGCTAACGAACCCGACCAGATCTCTGATAAATACGATATCTGGTACCTCGTACATCTCGATCCGTCGGTCTCTCCAGCTCCGGCTGGATGGCTGTTTGGCCGTCAGGTCGAAATGCAAGTGCCTAGCGACATTTCATTTTTCCAACAAAACAATCGTAAGTTTACGACGTGGCAGCGACTGGATTCTGACGCGGCGAACAAGGTCGGTGCGGGTGATAAAAACCTCGCTCCCGGCAGTTGGGTAATACTTTCGCGTGATCTGTATTCGAAACCGATCGACGGTGTTGAGCCTGATTTTGACGGCGTGATGGTGCTTGCTTTCGACAAATACGATCAGAACTATTACACC
>JBKJRA010000293.1:0-6366 GCA_046594975.1 Pyrinomonadaceae bacterium
GGAAAGATCAAAAATCTACACACCGCTATCAACGAGATCACCGACCGCATCGCCTCCGCCGGTACGCAGGTTTCAACCGAGGGCCACGAGCTGACGGCGGCGATCACGGGACTCGCGAATGCGCGTGAAAATTCCGACCGCATGAGCGAAGACCTTGCCGAACTAAACCGCCGCGCCGGTGAGGCGCGTAACGAGCGGGCCGCCATCGAGATTGCCCAAGCCGAAGCCGTCACCGAGCTTAAAAATACTGCCGAAAATTGCCTACAGGAATTGAACGCACCGCTCACGACGCTCGTCGCCGAGGTCTCGCCGTCGGTGGATTTCGTGCTTGAGAATGCTCGCCGAGAGGCCGACGATCTCCGGCAAAAGCTCGAGAACTTCGGCGCGATCAACATGCTAGCGCTCGAGGAGCTTGGCGAAGCCGAAGAGCGACACCTGTTCCTCACCACCCAGCGGCAGGACGTCATCGACAGCATTGCCGCTACCGAGGAAGCCCTCCGCGAGATCAAGCAGCGTTCGCGTGAAAAATTCCGTGCCGCATTCGATGCGATCAATGAGAACTTTGTCGATTTTTTCCAAGAGCTTTTCGGCGGCGGTCAGGGACTGATGACCTTGCTCGAATCCGAAGACATTCTCGAAGCCGGCATCGAGGTCGTCGCCCAGCCGCCCGGCAAACGCCTGCAAAACATCATGCTGCTCTCAGGCGGTGAAAAAGCAATGACGGCGATCGCCCTCGTGATGTCGATATTCAAATACCGCCCGTCGCCGTTCTGCCTTCTCGACGAGGTTGACGCTCCGCTCGACGATGCTAACGTCGGCCGCTTCGTTGACAAGATCGCTGCGATGTCCGAAAAAACGCAGTTCATCGTCATCACCCACAACAAACGCACCATGGAAGCCGCCCGAGCCCTCTACGGCGTAACCATGCAAGAACCCGGCGTCTCAAAAGTAGTCTCCGTAAAATTCGAATAGCCGAAGCAATCGTCAGTTATCAGTAATCAGTTATCCGTTCTCAGATTCGTGCCCTTCGTGTGCATTCGTGGCTAAAACCTCTTCTTTTTGCGACTTTGTTTCTTTGCGACTTTGCGTTGAAAATGCCAACCCGCCGTTACTCACCGCATCCAATCATATTCAGTATTTTCGCTAAATTCAGATACACTAATAATTGATGAAAACGAGTCCCTCCAAACTTTTAATTTTCTTCATGCTGCTGCTTCTGTCTTGTGTTGCTCTAACCGCGCAGGTCAAAAAGAACCCAAAGCCCCCAGTTACAACTACGACAGCGACACCGCAAATCACCTCGACACCTACCCCGACGCCCCAGCCCGGCAAAAAGAACGAGCGTCCTGCCGAAGTTAAAAAAGTCATTACCAAAGCCTACACGCCCGTATATTTTTACTCGTTCGTCCGTCCCGGCTTTTCCTTTCCGGAGATCTACATCGAGCACGACGAGAGCGGCCGCGGACAGATCTCGTTCAAAAAAGATGCTTACGACGACCTCTGGACCGATCCTTTGCAGCTTACGCCGGTGACGATGGCAAATCTCAAAACCGCATTTGCCGCGCTCAACTTCATCGACTCCACCGAAGACTATCAGTACGCCGCCCACGATTTCTCCAACATGGGAAACGTCACCATCACGCTCAAGCAGACGGGTAAACAGCGGATAGCCAAATACAACTGGACCGAAAACAAAGACGCGCGTGCCCTGATGGACGAATACCGCCGCATCTCAAACGAATACACTTGGAAATTTGAACTCGTCACCGCCCGCCAAAACCAGCCGCTCCAGACCCCCGGCATGATGGATGCCCTCGCCTCATATCTCACACGCAACGAGCTCACCGACCCCCCGCACCTCGTCCCCTTCCTCACCGAACTCGCCACCGACGAACGCCTCCCCCTAATGGCACGCAACCGCGCCTTAAAACTCAACCAGCAAATCCAAAAAGCCACTAAGAAATAGTAAATATTTTTACTACTACCTACCTGAATAAAGAATTGCTTTTACAGGTGCTAATCGTTTCGATTTGACGCCAAACCTTTTATTTCGGTTTTTTTATCTTTTATTTCGCACTTTCCCGTTTTCGTGTTAAAGTTTGCGGTGAATCTACATCACGACAATTCATGCTAAATGCGGAGCGAAATAGGCCCTGAGGTAATATTAAATGGCAAAAACTACCAAGGCTGAGGCCGTTACCGAAACTAAACCACCATTTTGGACCACGCTGCCAGGGATATTCACCGGCCTGGGAGGCGTGATCGTCGCTATCACCGGACTGGTAACCGCGCTGTATTCGACCGGAGCGATCGGTGCCAAACCGGCACCGACACCGGAGCCAATGCCAAACACGATCGTCTCGCTCGTATCAACGCCTGCTCCGCCGGCGCCTGCAGCCCCCGTCGTCACTGAAACCGACAACCGTTACAAACCGCTTGCCGGCACTTGGCAGGTGATCGAAGAGCAGCCCGGCGATGTCGGCGGTGCAATACTCACTTGGAACTATACCGTCACGGTTTCGGGCAATAAACTCACTCTTACTGGCAAATTGATCAGGTACAACGGCGATGCTGAAATGCCCGCCACTAAAAAAGGCATGACCTCGAAAACCATGTTACTCATCAACGATCTCGAATCCAGCGGCATCGTCGCCAGCGGTATGCTTTATCAAAGATTCCAAAATGGCTCCGGCATCAGCAACCCAGCCTCCATCGTCCTCGCCGAAGACTTAACCACTTTCACCGGCACCCTCATAGTCGAGGGCCACAAATGCATCCTCACCGGCACTAAGCAATGATCTCTTGACCCCGCGCTGCCAAAAATTGAACTAAGCTTCGGTAAAAGTGAAATAAGCTTTTACAGGATTGCAACAACCCGTCTCAATACGAAAAGGCAGCGAACATCACGCTCGGGCCTTTTTTATTATTTAGCGGCGGTCAATTTTGCGAGAGCGGCCTTGACGACCGCGTCGTCAGGACGGAGAGCGAGGCTCTTTCGATAGTCAGCGATCGCGAGGGCCTTGCGGCCCGTCATTTCATACGAATAACCCCGCATATAATACGGTTTAGCGTTGTCGGCCTTGAGCTTGATCGACTGTGTGAGGTCCGGTATTGCCAATTTATGGTCCGCCGTTAATATATATGTCGCCCCGCGATCCAGATAGTACGCCGCCGAGCCCGGTTCCAGCGTGATCGCCTCCGTCAGGTCGATCACCGCCGATTTGTAATCCGCTTTGGCACGATACATCACGGCCCGCGAGTAATAGGTGTGAGCATCGGGCTGAATCTTTAACATCGAAGTAAGATCGGCTATCGCCCCATCCCTGTTTTTCAATGCGTCATAGGCGAGGGCACGACTGTGCAGGCATTTGATATGCGCCGGCACAGCCTTAAGACAGATCGTGTATGCCTCGACCGCCCCGGTGTAATTTTGTGCGAGCGAATACACGTCGCCCAAGGCAAGAGCCTTGTCAGCGGCGGCCATAACCGCTTTATCCGCTTCGACGAGCTTTCGCTTTTCAGTGTCGAGCAGTGCCTTTTCGCGGGCGAGCTTATCCCTGCCCGTAATGATGGCCTGAAGCTGGGTCACGAGGTTGGTGTAATTAGCGTCTCCGGGTTTTAACTTGAGGGCCGCCTGGTCATCGGCTAGGGCAAGGTCGAGTTTGTCGAGGTTGTAGTATGCGAACCCTCTGCGCAAATACGCCTTGTCGGACGCGGGGTCTAAACCGATGACAGCCGTGTAATCTGCGGCCGCAGCGTCAAACCGTTTTAGCTGTTCGTTTACGAAGCCGCGATTGAAATAACAGTTTACGGCCTGCGAGTCGAGCTTTATGCAGCTTGTAAAAGCCGCTTCGGCACCTGCGAAATCTTTTGCGTCAAATTTGTCAGCACCAAGGTTGAGATAGTCTTGCGCCGTAGTCTGGGCCGTGCCGATTATAAATGCCGCGAGCATTACCGCAAACGTCGCGAGTATTTGGTAAACTGCTCGTTTCATAGATATTTCCATAGTGATCTATCGAATTTACTTTGGTGTTATCATCCCGTCATCCGCTATCTTTGGCGAGTTGGCAGCAAAATCAGCGGTGGAAAGACCCTTGACCACACCTATCGCGGCGTTTGATTTATCGAGCAGCGGACCACCGCGACCTTCCTGCTTGACAGCGTTGATCTTGCCGGAGATGAACTTGCCGTCAGAGCCTATCTTAATCTCGACGATCTCGCTCAATGCAGTCTCGGCGGCGAGCGTAAACCAGCCGTAAGTGCAGAAATTGCCCATGCTGTAAACGATCAAGTGATCTTTGTACATCTCCATACCGCGCATTACGTGTGGGCCGTGGCCGAGCACGAGATCGGCACCGGCGTCGATGACCGCGTGCGTAAAGGCACGCAGATTTCCGCGATTTTCACCCAGAAAGATCTCGGTCCCGTTCGGCACGTGCTGCTTGTCTGTGCCCTCGGCTCCGCCGTGATAGGAGACGATGACGATGTTAGCTTTTTTCTTTGCCGCGATCACGTAATCACGTGCGGCTTCGAGGTCGTTGATGCTCGGCATGCCGTTGTTATGACCAAAGCCGATGACCGCGATCTTTTTGCCTTTGACATCAAGATAGGCGGTCGTCGCCAGCGGCACGAGGCTGCCCGCGTATTTGATGCCTTGTTCGTCGAGCACCTTTTGCGTGGAGATGCGGCCGCCTTCGCCAAAGTCGCCGGCGTGATTGTTGGCAACGCTCATCACGTCAAACCCCGCTTCCTTCAAGTATTTGCCGTATCGCGTCGGCACGCGAAATGCATAGCAATTGCCGCGGCTCCCGCCGCATTTGCCGGACGAACCACCATCGACGATCGGGCCCTCGAGATTACCAAAAGCGATATCCGCAGCAGATAGAATAGGCGTCACCTCCTTCATCAGATCGGCACCGTCGTTCGGCGGCATTCGCGAGTCGTTAGGGTACGGCGAACCCATCATGATGTCGCCGACCGCCGCGATCGTAATCGGCTCTTTATTTGTCGGCGGAGTCGGTACGGCTTCGGCGGTGACGTTGTTAGCAGAGTTTTTAGCGGGCTCTTCGCTACTGACGACTTTCGGCTGACACGCCAGCATTACAAAAATTGCAATTAGAGCAGCGATGGTGATGGATACATTTGCTCGGTGTTTCATAGTGGTTAGATGCTTGAAAAGGTTATCCAGCGGCGGAATTTTGGCCCGCTCCGATGTTCAGTGAATCATTGACCAATCTTGCCTGTTCGAGATTATGGATCGCATACGAACCGGTCGCAGGCGATGCGGACGCATCGCGTCCAATGTACGCAAGCGAAGCCTTGTCAGGCGTGATGTTACGCAGACGAGGCTCGACAAATGTCCATCCGCCCATATTCTGCGGTTCTTCCTGAGTCCACACAATCTCGTTGGTATTTGGATACGATGCAAATACCTCCTGCAATCTTTTGGCAGGGAAAGGATAAAACTGCTCGACGCGGATTATGGCAACATCCCTTTTATTAGCGTCTTCTCGTGCGGCCTGTAAATCGTAAAAGACCTTGCCGCTGCAGAGAACGATGCGTTTGACCTTTGCCTTGTCGGTGACAGTAGCGTCGTCGATCACTGGCTGGAAACCACCGGATTCGAGCTCGGGCATCGTTGAGGTAGCCGCTGGCAGACGAAGCAGGCTCTTTGGCGTCATCACGATCAATGGGCGGACGATGTCTTGTTTTACCTGCCTCCGCAGCAAATGAAAATACTGTGCAGGCGTCGTCGGGTAGCAGACTTGCAGATTATTTTCGCCGCAGAGCTGCAAATAACGCTCGAGCCTTGCCGACGAATGCTCCGGCCCCTGGCCTTCGTAACCGTGCGGCAGCAGCATCACCAGACGGCATTTCTGCTGCCATTTATCCTCGCTTGAGGAGATATACTGATCGATAATGATCTGTGCACCGTTAGAGAAATCGCCGAACTGGGCTTCCCAAGCGACGAGCTGATTCTGCGAGATAACCGAGTAGCCGTATTCGAAACCAAGCACAGCGTATTCGGAGAGCGAACTGTCAAATACGTAAGACCGGGCTAACGGATTCGATTCGTTGCGTATCTCGTTAAGTGGAGCCCAGCGGTCTCCGGTCATCGTGTCGTACATATTTGCATGACGCTGCGAGAATGTGCCGCGACCCGAATCCTGTCCGCTGAAGCGTACCGGATAGCCTTCGAGAACAAGCGAGCCCAACGCCATCGCTTCGCCAAACGCCCAGTCCATTGGCACTTCGCCCTCGCCCATCTTCGCACGGCGGGCTAGCTGTCCGACCATTTTCGGATTGATGTGAAAATTCTCAGGAACA
This sequence comes from Pyrinomonadaceae bacterium, assembly GCA_046594975.1. Lineage (GTDB taxonomy): Bacteria > Acidobacteriota > Blastocatellia > Pyrinomonadales > Pyrinomonadaceae > OLB17. The sequence goes on from JBKJRA010000293.1 coordinate 6,328, forward strand.
AGAGAGATCTTGTCCGCGACCTGTTTTAGGACTGCGGAC
>JBKJRA010000353.1:0-12593 GCA_046594975.1 Pyrinomonadaceae bacterium
TCGCCATCATCGCTCCAAATCCCGCCGCCGCAGCCCAAACATACCAGAGCCAGCGCTTTTCGCCATTTTCAGCGGCGGTTTGGCTACGCGTCCAAAAAAGTAAAGTCAGCAGAAAAAAGAAGAGTAGAACGCTGTCTTCCTTAGCAACACGATCAAAACCGATCGACACCGGCTCGACTGTCCAAAAGATCGCTGAAATAAGTCCTATGTTGCGGCCAAATAGCTCCGAAACAAGGAGAAAAATTAGCAAAGCGGTAAACGTGCCGAAGAAGGCGATCGGGAACCGTAGAGCGAATTCGTCGGAGAGCTTATTTTCAGGGGCAGAGATATAGCTGTTCAATTTTTCGGCGCCTATGATGCTGAGGGTTTGTAATCCTTTCATCAGAAAAGGATGTTCGCCGTTCTTGCCGGAAAGACTTGAGACGCGATATTCTCTCACCGTTTGTAGTTTGTTTAGCTCGTCTTCACTCAGGCTCTCGGAGCCAAGCTGACTGACCCGCAGGCCAAAACCAATGAGCATAAAGACACCAAGTATGACCGCTGCAACGCGACCGCGTGTAAAAACAAAGTCGTCGGAGAATTGAGCGGGAAAAATCCCGGCGGTGGTTGTACGAAGAACAGGCGATGATAACCTTGCCTCTCTAAAATCATTTACCGCCGTAGCCATAGGGCATCTCTCGAATGATACAGGCCGAATTTGAAGATGGTCGTTTTTAGTGCCAAAATCGAATGACCTTAATTTCGTCAATTAACACCGATAGACCGGCAGGTTTCTGAATTTGAGAGATGATATATTTGCGGATCATAGCGCTCGTGATGTTCGGCATCTGGCTGGGACTGATCGTTATGGGCAAAAGCGGCTTTGTTCATATCCTGATACTCATGGCTATTGGATTGGCCGTAGTCGATCTCACAACCCTATTCCGCACTAAAATGAAGCCTTGATCCCTTCGGGCATCATCATAAGACGGAACCTCTAGAGTGGGCCAACGATTCCGTTCCCCTGTTTAACGCTCTCCACAACAAGACGCCCGTGCCGGCAAAAAAGGAAACGATCATTGCTCCGCGTCTAACCAGAGCTAGAGCGATACCCACTGCCGCCGTCGAACCTAGCGATTTCATTATTATTCCGGTACCCCCCTCATAAACGCCGACCATGCCGGGCACAAAGCCAAAAATGACATTAACGATCTTAGTGAGGCTTTCGATGATAAATGCGTTTGACCAAAAAGAATCGAATCCCAAAAACTCTAGGGCAATATAAACTTCACAAACACTTAAAAAGTGCACCAGCGTATTTATCCCAAATAAAGTAAAAAAGTCGGTGCGGCGGTGATGATAAAAATGGACAGCATCTGTCTCGACTTTTAGAATGGTTTCCTGGGATTTTAAGATAAAACGCGGGGCTAACTTGAACTTCCTAAGTTTCGTGATCAGGCTTGAAAAGGGGGTAATTCTAAAGCTAATAGCCAATATTATACACCCGGCGCACAAAACGGACGCGCACAGTATCGCAGGCCATATAGATAAAAATACCGGGCTGCTAAAACTGTATAAATAAAAAATGGATCCGGCCATTATCATCAAAATGACGGTCGTATAGTAAACCAAATTGTCTTTCAGAACCGCTGCTGCGCCATAAGTTATGGGAATGTCTTTCTTCAGCAACATCGCTTTCGTTGCGTCACCGAGAAACGGCCCGGTAAAAGAGATAAAACTGATGGCTTCGCCGCCAAATCTCGCAGCAATGACCTGACGAAATTTGAAGTTTCGATGTTGCGGCGGAACCGCTAAATACATGCTGTATGAACGAAAAATATGCCGGCCCACATTCAAAATAATTATTGGAATGAAACCCCATCCTACCTGTGTTAAGGAATCGAGAATGGTATGGTAGCCGACAAAATATAACAAGGAGAACAAGAGCAGTAGCCCCACTATCAGAGACAAACCGTTAAATAAGGTGAGAAGACTTTTCCTTTTTAGAAGCGTCGTGGGAAACTCCGCTGTTTGATACATAGTTCTATCCAGATGTTAATTTCCGCAAAGATAATAAATCTTAACTAATAATCAGAAGCGTCTATGTACGGTAACGAACACATAAGAGATGAAACCGGCCGTATGAATAATGATTGGATCTGCTAAAGGCCAGCGATCCGCGAAATGAGCAGGGAACGCTATGCGGTGAACGATTGACGCTTTTCAGATATATTTGATCTATCTACTGAACAAACCGAACGAGTGTGATCCGCATCAAACCATTGACCTACTATTAACTTATCGTTAAATTGCTGTAAAATTATTACTTCGAGCAAGCTCAGATTAAGTAGAACCGTGAATAAGCAGATCAAAACTCAAACACGGTTCAACCAGGCCTTTGCGGTTGGATTGTTGCTGTTGTGCATTTGTTTTGCGTCACTTCATATACAGGCCCAATCGGTCCCGGAACAAGGCTCGGTTAGAGCCGCTAATCTTTATACGCCTGATAACGGATCGGATTTCAGGGTCGAAACCGTTTCCGTCACAGGCGGAGCCGAGATCATTACGATCTTTGCAAAACAAGGGGCTTTCGGTGCCCGAGCCGTCGGGCCGGATATCGAACTCCCTTTGCTCAGTGTTCTGCGGGACACTCTAGGCGATGAACACCCGGAGAATGATCGGCTTCGCTACGTCTGGGTGATGAATTATACTAATGCGTCGTTCTGGCAAAAGGTCTCGGCTTTCGTCCCATTTTTGTACACTCGCACATCAAACAAAACCAACCTCGGCACAGCTCCTCCTCCTCCCGTTGCTGATATGAACCCGCCGTATGAACATGCTGTTTGGGACAGGATGATCTGGATCATTTTCAAAAAACTCGTCCTTGGTCAAATGGGCATTGGGCCAAAAGCCTCGATACTGCAATACAGCCAAAATGTCGAAGAGTACAGACGTTCGTCAATTGCGAGAGCCTTGACGGTGCTGTCAATGTATGAAAATGTCGTAGGCAAAAAACTGCTAAGTGATAGCGAATCAAAAGAGATTCAGGCGCGCCTCAGGCTGACCGATAAGACATTTGGCGTGTTCGTGCAAAGCGAAAATCTGGGCCGCGTTTATGAAAGAGAACGTGCAAATCAGCTGGATAATCGCGGCCATAATTGGGAACTGTTGCGGCAGTATTCTGAGGCTCAAGGGCTGTATTTTGAGCCGCTCGAACTTGCTGATGGCACTACTCAAAATGTTTTATTGTGGGTCGCCGCGGAGGATATTGCTACCAACAAGAGCCATAAGTGGGAAAGGCGGTTTTTGAATATAAACGACCCTTGGAATGACAAAAAGCTTTTCAATTGGAAAGGCTATACAAAAGTTCAATGGTTCGATCAGGACGGTCGCATCGTCGAGCCTGATACGCCTGATGCCAAGCCAAAAACGATGATTCCGCTCGCTCTTTACGGCCTCGACCATACCAAGATACCGATCATCCTCATAGATTTTCGTGATCGGGGTAATGCAAAACGCCGCGAAATTACAAAACGTATCCTCAACGATCTGACCAGCAATGTCCTTTCGATCTCACAATTTAGCAGCCTGCCCTATTTTCTCGGGCGTTATATATATGATTTTGTGACCGGACGTATGGGGCTGGATATCAATCAGACATCTCGCATGCGGTCGTATGCTCAGCTAAAATTGCTGCTTGCATTGGACGAAACGCTCGATGCCGGATTTCGCGAAGACATTGCTCACCGGCTGGAGCGAACGTCGATGAATCCGCTGGATAATGACTTGGACATCGAGGCTGATCTTGCCCGCACGCAATATCGCAATCTTATTGCGTATGCCAAAGACCCCAAAGGATTGCCAGCAAAACTCGATCGCGACCGACGCGAGGAGATGGTCAAGGTTGCGCGGACCGAGAAAAAGCGGGCGTTGTACACACTGGGACATTTTCTTTCGTTCGGGCTATATACACATCGCGAAATATCGACGCCTGAGCTGCTTGCGAAGATGGACACGCAACGGCAGCTTGAGTTTTACGAAAGATTTGTAAACGAAACAGCCTATGCATCCGCCAAGCCCGAGGTTGACAGCAATGTTGATGAGCTACGGCGTGCTTTGGCTTTTATTGCGGAAAACGGAGCACCTGCCAAGGAAAAAACAGCACAGTCGCTGGCAAAGATATTTGCGATCACTGACGATCAAGACATGCGTACATCCTGTCTGACCGGGCTTTACCGTGTTGATAATTCGTCGGCTAAGAAAGCACTTATCGCTATCTATCAAGACATTAAGGTTGATGCCCGCTGGCGAAATCTTTGTGCCCAATATCTAAAAAAAGCTCTTGTCGAGGGCCAGCGGATCACGCCGGGTGATGCCGCGACCATCGCCGGCATCGCAGCGAACTGATCTATCTCACTTCACTTATAAATGAGAGCAATTCAACATTTCACACGGCTTTTGGCCGCCCTGATCTTAAGTGCGGGCTGCGTCATTGCCGTTTCTGCTCAAAACGTGAAACGCGTGGTCGTGATCAAGGTTGACGGTCTGCCGGGATATTTTGTCGATAAATATGTAAAACAACGTGATCCGGCAACAGGCAGATCAGTTCTGCCGTGGTTTGGCGAAATATTTTACAAAAACGGAGCGAGGCTTGAGAATTTTTACACACGTGGAATGAGTCTTTCGGCATCGTCTTGGGGGCAGCTTGACACTGGACAGCATCTACAGATCAAGGGCAACATCGAGTTCGATCGCTACACGAATCACGGCTACGATTACCTGTATATCGTGCCCTATTATGTGAACTATCTCTTTCGCAAAAAAGCTGATATGGCTGCAGTTGAGGTGTTAGATCAGTTAAAGATACCGCTGCTCTGCGACGCATTTCCATACGAAAGACGCTACACCAGCCAGCAGCTGTATCAACGCGGCAATAACTGGGAAAATATGGCATCCGGCTTTGTAAATATCTTTCCGCGCAAGCCGAAAGAATTCCTCGACGAATGGACCATCGGAGGAGATTTTCTAAATTTTACGATCAATCAAGCCGAGCGCGACATCATCGAAAAGGTCGCTAAGAATCCTGAAATAGACTATTTTGACTACTACACAGGCTATTTCGATCACATCTCTCATGCTAATAACGACGAGGCATCGAGACTTTCAGCCATAAGATCGCTCGACCGGACGCTGGGCCGCATCTGGACGGCGATACAGGCATCTTCGAGGGCGGACGAGACGGCGATGGTCCTCGTTTCTGATCACGGTTTTAACACTGATGCCAAGATATACAGTCAGGGATTTAATATCGTAAAGTTGCTTGGGAGCACTGCAGGGGGCGGTCACCATGTCGTGATAAAGCAGAAAATGATGCTTGATTACTCGATCAAGCCTTTATATCCAATGTTCCCTACGACGACAAATCCGGCCACCGAATCATTTTATCTAACCGGACAAAAAGATAAATATCCTACTTCTCTAGTAGATCTCGATGGCAACGAAAGGGCTTCGCTGCACCTGCGGGAGCGCGAGCTAAATATACTACAGATACTCTTGCAGCAGCTACAGACGCAGGCTCTGAGTCCTGAGATGCAGCGGGCCGTGACCGATGCGTTCTTCGATGTCGTCGAGGAGCGGAGAGGCGAATGGAAGAAAACTGCTGCCGCGCTCGGTGAAGAACTTGACGCTCTGCAACGCTCAAACGAGTCGCAGGACAAGATAGTTTCATCACAGCCCACAAAATTCACTCTCGACGAAGTAGCTCTCGGCATCGACAAACAAGCTCGCCGTGTGATGGCTCTCAGAGACATCGACGCGAATGCTGAAAAAGATTACCGAAAATACCTCGCAACTCTTTCAAATCTGATCGCGCTTACGCGCGAAAGGTTTGACCCGACAACGGTCAAGATCGAAGATCTCGTCGCTCCGGGTTCGATGGGCGATCCAAATTCGATCTACCAGCTTCAGAACTATGTCGTCGGCCTGTCGTGGAGAGGGTTGACTCTTAACGCCGACAAAGGCCTCGATCTCGAAAAAAGTTTTACGCAAGTCAACTATTTCGATCTGTTTACTAAGCAGATGGTTAAAAACAATGTGCAACCCGAGTTGAGCAATCGCCCGATAGATTTTGTTGCGGTGCGCATTTCACAGGAAAGCGTTTCCGGGGCGTTGCCGGCCGATATGCGTTCAAACGAAGATGCGATCTGGCTCAATGGCGGCGGCGACAAACAGGCTCTGATACTGTCGCGTGTCGATGCTGATGGAGGCGAAAGTTACCGGTATGTTCCCATTGCTTCGCTAACTCAAAGCAAAGACGGGAAAGCGACCTTTCAGGTAAAGGAATGGGCCGACGGGTTTCCGTTAAAGTTTTTCGAAGAAAAAAATCTCGATGTGCCGACCTCCAATCGCACCGCCTGGCTTAGTCAGTGGCACACCGATCTCGCATGGCTGCGTGCGACGCACAAAGCCCTATATTCAAACGCGATCATCGGCCTCAATGAACAGATCGACCGCCATCCGGTATTCACCGGCAACGAGGACGGCATTTCAAATGATGAGCGATTGATCCGCCGTTTTCGCCAGCGGCAACGAAATTTGACCGAAGCAGATATGCTGTTACTGGCTAACAACCACTGGAATTTTGACGTGCAGGGATTTAATCCGGGCGGTAATCACGGTTCGTTTTTCCGCGTCTCGACGAATTCGTCTCTGATGGTCTCGGGCGGGTCGAAAACTGGATTACCTCGTGGTACGGTGATCGACGAACCATACGACGGTATGAGTTTTATGCCAACGGTTTTGGCAATGATGGGAAAGATCAATTCGCAAAATCAACCAGACAGCGACCTCACAAAACGCGGTTTCCAGAGATTTCCGGGACGCGTAGTGCCGGAGTTTTTGACGGCGCCTACGATCAAATAAGCGAAGCCACTTTTTTTAGCCCGTCGTTTACGTTCCCTCCCAAATGAACGCGCAGAGCACGCCTTCCGCGATCTAACAAAACCTGAAAATCACCGCGAGCCTGTGCAGCCTTGACCACGCCAAATGTGTATTTCTGTCCCGGCACAGGCACATCAACGGCGTCGTCTGACGTGATCTGCAGGAAAACGCCGTTGTTGGCACCGCCTTTATAACCTTGGCCAGTCGAATGTAGAAATCGCGGTCCGAAACCGAGACACGTTGCCGGATGACAAGTCTCAAGCACTTTTGTTCTGATCGTTTGCAGAAGACTATCGTTTTCGGCGTTCATCTCAACGTAGGCGAGGACACCGAAATAATCGTCCGTGACGATCTGTTTTAGATGAGCATGGAGAATGCCTTCGAGGGTCTGCTCAGCGGCTACCGCGGAAAGTTTTGCCGCGTATGCATCACTCGAAAACAGCTTGACGCCATCGGCTTCGAAAAATGGCGTTTCTGTCGGCAGCGAGCCAGTTTGCTCGTATTCGTCGGTGATCTTGCGGGCCTCGATCTTGGCGGACTCAACGTCAGGTTGATTGAACGGGTTGATCTTCATCACCGAACCCGCGACGGCGGTCGCAAATTCCCAACGAAAAAATTCCTGCCCAAGATCGTCGATCGACCTAAGTTCGACCCGTATCGCCGGATGTCCGGCCGAGATCACATCGTGATATCGCCCGTCCGACTCTGCATTAACCCCAACGCTCAAAAACGCAAACAGTCGGTCTTTGCCATAGGAATCTGCTGGTTGCGGGGCCTCGCGATCGACCGGAATGATCGAGATGTCTTTCTTTCCGGTCGATTCGGCGACGAGCTGTTCCATCCACGCACCGAGATCGTGAATCTCCGGCGAGGTAAATATCGTCAGCTTATCGCGGCCTTGGGAATGACAAACACCCATAATTAGTCCGAGCAAAGCTCCCGAATTCGATAATGGATCACTGTTTTTACAAGCCTCGACCATTTCAGATGTTCGGTGCAAAAAATCTCCGACATTCATTCCCATCGAAGCAGCCGCAGTCACGCCGAATGCCGACAGTGCCGAAAAACGTCCTCCGATCTCCGGCTTGCCGTAAAAGATATGACGAAAGCCGTCGTCTTTTGCCACCTGCTCCATCTTTGAGCCCGGATCTGTTATCGCGATAAATTGCCGCCCTGCATTCTCAAGCCCAACCTTTTCGGCGACTCGCTCATAGAAATACTGCTTGAAACAATTGGGCTCAAGCGTCGAGCCTGATTTACTTGCAACGATAAACAACGTCTTTTCCAGATCAAGCTTGTCCTCGACGGTCTTGACCTGAGCGGGGACAGTCGAATCGAGAATATGAAAATTTGCCTTGGCAAAGGTCATCGCCAGCACTTCGGGACACAGGCTGGAGCCGCCCATTCCCATCAGCAGAATATCTGTGAAACCCGCCGATACAATATCGTTATGCAAATCGCGATATTTATCGACGTTGCCGAGCTCTTCTGCAACGATGTCGAGCCAGCCAAGCCATTTTGCCTCGTCATCGCCCGTCCAGACCGATGCGTCTTTTGCCCATAGACGGGTAACTTTGTCTTCGGTTTTCCATGTTTGAGCCGCAGAGTTGACGGCGATTTCGAGATCGGACGGCAGCGAATATTTGATGGTATTTAGCATAAGTTGATATTGGTCAAAATCGGTTTCGCTGTCAAATTTAACATTTTGTTGTAAGATAGCGTTTTTGAATTCACCGGAGAAATATGAACAAACTCAAATACTTGATCCTTGCTGCGATCATCACGACCGGAATTTTTATAGTTGGTTGTAACAAACCCGCTAATTCGAATGTAGCCGCAAATATCACGAATACAGCTACAACTAACGCCAACGCAAATTCGAATGCGAACGCGACACCCGCAGTGGCCGATGCCAAGACCGACAGCACATCAACAGGTTCGATGGCGACGCCGACCGCTGCGTATAAATTTGCCTACGACTGCCGCAAACGCAAAGATGTCGAGTGCCTGAAAAAGGTGATGTCGAAAGATATAATAGAGTTTTTCACCGAGATCGGAAAAGAAGATAAAAAATCAGCGGACGATATGCTCAAGGAACTTGTCGAAAAACCGCAGGCACCAACTTGTGAATTTCGTAAAGAAAAGATCGAAGGCGACTACGCTAGTATCGAATATCTCGATGAAAAGGGCGATTGGAAGACGATGGACTTTGAAAAAGTCGGAAGCGATTGGAAAATGGGATTTCCCAAAAAGCCGGATGGTCCGCCAAAGAAGTAGACTTTTTTGCGTAATGATCTTGCTCTACTTTAATTTACAGGTGGCTTATGTAAGTTTTCTCAGAAGATACTTTATGAGTAAGGGTTCACACCAATTAAAGATAAGGCTCATGCCTTGTCTTTTTTTGTCTTTATTTCTTATCTTCAAACTAGCTGCTCAGGTCCCTCCGCCGATCGCTCCTATTAGAAATGTTACCGACGACTATTTCGGAACCAAGATCACAGATCCGTATCGCTGGATGGAAGATTGGAAGTCCAAGGAAACACAGGATTGGATGAAGGCTCAAGCTGAGTACGCGGATGATTATTTTAGAAATTTACCGCTACGAGATGAGCTGCTGCAGCGGTTAGGCCAGACGACAAGTGCGAGTGTGAGTATTTATGACATTCGGCAGCGCGGGCCATACTACTTTTACCAACGCCGAGGTCCCGATGAGAGTGACTATAAACTTGTCTGTAGAAAGGGTTTGGATGGAGCTGAACGGATCCTAGCGGACCCAGCGAGGATCTCTAGTCCTGGTAAGCGATATTCGATCGACAGTTACGAGATCTCATGGGAAGGTAAGTACGTCTTTTATTCGGCTTTCCCGAGTGGTAACGAAATATCCGAATTGAGGGTTGTGGAGACAGAAACCGGCAAAGATATCGGCGAGTGGATATACCGAGCGGCGACGGGAGGATGGTTGCCGGGGGAAAAAGCAATTTTGTATACGAGTTCAAAGCCAATCAAGATAGATGGTTCCGACCCAATATACAAAAGGCGCATTTATATGCATCTTCTCGGGACCGACCCTGACAAAGACAGGCCCGTTTTTGGTGTGGATGTCGATCCAAATCTGAAGATCGATTCGAGCTTTGCTGAGGTAATACATATTCCCCATGGTTCACGATATGCGTTTGCTGAACTCACAACGGCTGTAGGGAAAACATCGGTTTTCTATATGGCACCGATCGACTCTCTTACTCAGTCCCCTGTGCCGTGGCGAAAAATTGCAGATGTTAATGATGAGATCGGCGGTTTGTGGCTCCTCAACCGTGTGACCGTCCAAGGGGATTACCTATACTTGATCTCAGGAAAAGATACTCCCCGATCGAAGGTTATACGCATTCCAATAGATAACCCTGACCTCACTAAAGCCGAAACCGTTTTCCCTGCAAGCGAAGCGATCGTTCAGTCGATAGCCGCTTCGACCGATGCCCTGTATATCACGACGCTCAACGGCGGCAGATATGAGATCTGGCGGGTGGATTATAAGTCGAAAAGATCTGAATTGATGAAGATGCCTTACCCGGGATCAAGATGGCTCTCGACTCCCGGGGTTACGAACGATACTGATATGATCGGTGCTTTTGTATTTCTCAATACCTGGACGAGATCGCAGATGTATCTGAAGTATGATCCGAAAACAAAAACTTTGACGGATACAAAACTGATCCCGCCGGCCCCGATCGATATGAGCAGCATCACGGAAGAGACGATCCGAGTCCCAAGTTACGATGGGACACTGGTTCCGCTGGCCATCATACACAAGCGGGGATTGAAGCTAAATGGCACGAATCCAGTGCTGTTATGGGGTTATGGTGCGTACGGTTTGGAATCGACCTCTCCTCGTTATCTTGACGAGTATTTGCCTTGGCTCGAACGCGGCGGAGTCGTTGCTTTTGCGGGAGTACGAGGCGGCGGCGAATTTGGCGAAGAGTGGCACATGGGAGGTTTTAAGAAAACCAAACCTAATACGTGGAAAGATTTTATTGCTTGCGCCGAGTATCTTATCAAAAAGAAATACACGTCGCCTCAGCATTTGGGAGTTCAAGGGTGGAGTGCGGGCGGCATTTTAATGGGTAATGCGATCGCCGAACGTCCCGAGCTATTTGGAGCAGCAGTCATTCAGTTCGGCATAAACGATCCGGTTCGCTATGATACTACACCAAACGGCAAGGCAAACATCCCAGAATTCGGTTCGACCGGTACTGAAGATGGATTCCGAACCCTGCTCGCGATGGATGGATATCTAAAAATTAAGGACGGTATTAATTACCCCGCGCTATTGGTTACCGCAGGCATCAACGACCGGCGGGTAGAGCCTTGGATGTCTGCGAAAATGGCGGCTCGTATCAGAGCTGCCACCTCGGGCACCAAACCCGTCTTGTTTCGAATCGATTATGATGCGGGACACGCCGGCGGCAGAACAAAGGAACAGACAAATCGAGAGACCGCGGATATTTACGCATTTTTATTTGAACAGCTGAAGTGATCGGAATTGCCTGTCACGTCTCTAAGGCGATAATGGGCGGGGCGGACGATAAGGACTCGCTATTCTAAAAACTTAACTACGAAAGCACACGAATCGCACGAAAATGAGGTAAGATGATAGTCCTATTTCGTGCTTTTCTCTCTAAATTGGTGTTTAAATTCTTGTGATATTCATCCAAGACTTTTGATAACTTTATGAAACGTAGTGAAAATTTTACTGTGAGGTGAATATGCAAAAATTATTGATCTTGACATTTATGGTTATCGGAGTTGCGCTAAATCTGTCAAGCATAGTTTATGCTCAGACAGCAACGCCGACGCCGACAAAGCTCGTTCTTCCGCCTTTGTCCGATCTGATGAAGACTGCTCCCGATAAAACCCCCACGACTACGGCCAAACCCGTAGATAGTTCGGCTTGGTTAGTTCCGATGAAGACGGCAAGTGAAAAGATGAAGGCAAAGGATTTCGCGGGGGCGGTTGCGTCCTATACCGAGTGCCTAAACGCAAAGGCCGTTTTTGCGTGTTTCTACGGCCGGGCAACAGCATACATGGCCCTAAAGAAATACGACCTTGCCCGGGCGGACGCCGACGCGGGAATCAAGCAGTCGCCGGAGGCAAGCGAGCTGTTTGCACTTAGAGCAACGCTCGACATTGTTGATGACGATCTACTCGCAGCATTGGCAGACCTCGGTAAAGCGATCGAATTTGACCCCGAAAATCCAGATTATTATCTTGATAGGGCTGATATTAACTGTAGATACAAACCAAACGGCGTAAGTTTTAAAACGCTTGCAATACAAGACCAAAAAAAGGCCGTGGAACTCGGCGGCAAGGTCATTAACCCTTGTAAATAGAAAGCCACGTTTCTCGCGGAATAAATATATGACACAAGCAGAACAAAAATCATCGTTGAAGAGTGCTGTCGAAAAGCATAAGGAATTTCTTTTCCCCGCGGTCGCGACCTATTATCAAGAGCCGCTCGCATTGGTTCGCGGCGAGGGCGAGTATGTTTGGGATGATAAGGGCGACAAGTATCTCGATGCCTTTGGCGGCGTATTGACTGTCAGCGTGGGGCATGCCAATCCGCGTGTTAACGCCGCTTGGAAGGATCAGGTCGATCAGATCGCGCATATGTCCACGCTCTA
>JBKJRA010000002.1:0-9949 GCA_046594975.1 Pyrinomonadaceae bacterium
TTGTCTCAAACTGACGCTCTATCTGCTCCGGCGTCGCCGCCTCAAAAGCACCGAGCAATCCATATCCGGCGTTGTTCACAACCGCGTCGATACGCCCAAATTTCTCAAGCGTCGCCGCGATCGCATCCTTGATCGAATCGACATCCGTCACATCAAGCCGAAAACATTCGACATCGACGATCTTTTGCAGGTCGGTTGCGTTCTCCGGGGTTCGCATAGTGGCCGCGACTTTCCAGTTTTTCGATTGAAACAGCTTTGCGGTGTGCAACCCGATGCCGCTCGACGCACCTGTGACAAGGACGACTTTGTTCATAATTTGAATTTACCATAAAAGAATGCACCACAGAGACACGGAGAACACAGAGTTTTAAATAGGAAACGCATCTAAACTACAATTTATGAGCTACAACTGCATTATTTCCGCCCTTCGTTGAATTTCTCAGTGTTCTCTGTGCCTCTGTGGTAAATCTTCCCTGTGGTAAAATGACGACATGAAGTTTCTCCATATCGCCGACGTGCATCTAGGCTGCACCCGATACCAGCTTGCCGAAAGCCCGCGTGATTTTTTCGATGCGTGGGTAGATGTATTGCGGCGTTACGGCATCGAGGAAAAGGTCGATTTCGTGATAATGTGCGGCGATTTTTTTCACAAACGCTCGGTTCCGCCGGAGACGATGAACTACGCCGTCGAAGGCCTGACGATGATGCGCGAGGCCGGAATTCCGGTCGTCACCATCGAGGGTAATCACGATCAAAAGCACAGCGACACGGAATTTAGCTGGCTGCGTTCGCTATCGAGTTGGGGGCTTGTAAAGCTGCTTGAACCGACAAATGTCGACGGCAAAATGACCTACGACCCTTGGGACGAGACAACGAAAAAAGGCGGCTACATCGACATCGGACGTGCAAGAATATTCGGCTCGGATTGGTATGGAGCTTCAGGCAATTGGGCGATCCCGATGCTCACCGAAGCGATCCAAAAAACTCGCCGTAGCGGAGCTTTTCATATATTGATGCTCCACACCGACGTCGAAGGACACCAAATGCATCCGATCCCGGCACTGTCGATCGATGCACTCAGCCAGCTCAAAACAGCGGTCGAATACGTCGGGCTAGGCCATACGCATAAGCATTACGAGATCGACAATTGGGCGTTCAACCCCGGCTCGATCGAGATCACAAATATCAGTGAGTTTCGCGAGACTCGAGGGGCATTTGTCGTCGAGGTAGACGACAAAAATAACGTCACGGCAACACACATCGAGGATTATCACTACAGGCCGTTTCAGCAGATCACTTTTGCAGTGACTGGCTACGCCGACGCCAAAGACATCACGACCGATCTGCTTGAAAAAGTAAAAAACGAAGCCCGCTCCGCCGAACCCGGCAAGCCGCAGCCGATTATCGAGATCTCGCTGCGCGGCCAGCTTGGGTTTCCAAATTCACTGATCGAAATGCAAAAGATTCGCGAAGAGATCAGGGCGATGACCGACGCTCTTCACGTCCGCATCAAAAATCACACCGTCCCGGCAGACTATCTCGACACGCCGGACGACATCGACGATACAGGCCGCGAAAAGCTCGAGCGCCGCGTGATCGACGATCTGGTTTTCCGCGACAACCGCTACAAAACCCGCAGCGAAGACATCTCCGAAGCTGTCATCGGTGCCAAACGAATGGCCCTCGGCGATGACGAACCGGCTAAGATCGCGGAGTTTATTTCATTAAAAGTAAAAGCCTAGTTGGTTAACGAATCTCTAAAGAAATCGATCAGCCTTTGATCATACGCCTCAGACTGCTCCATCGACGCATTGATGATGCTAAAACCTGATGGGCTGAGGTCAAATTTGGTCTGGATCTTGTTGCTTACCGGAAAACATTTGCTCATCTTAGCTGTTGAATCTTGAAAGTCCGGAGCGTCGATCCCGGATACCAGCAGGATGTTGCGATCCGAGATACGACGGGCTGTGTCGCAGACCGGTTCGCGTTGATAGCAGCCGTCAAAGAAATAGAGCCGTGTGCCATATTGGGCAAGTTTTGATGTCGCAAAACTCATAAACGGAAACCGCTTATCGACTGACACCTTGAGCAGGCTGTCCGAATCCTGCGGCACCGAATCGAGAGCGATCGCCTTGATACTCGCGTCCTTTGCCGCAATTGCTACCGCAACCATCGAGCCCATTTCGACGCCGTAAATGCCAATATTTTTGTTTACGAGATTATTTTGCGTGGGTGTCTTTAAGCCGCGCAGATATTCTACGGCCGAATTGGCGTCCTCGGCTTCACAGCCGCCAAACGATGCGTTTTTGACCGAAGGATTTTCGCCGTGCGCACGCTGATCCGGCATCAAGACGGTGAAATTTGTCGATTCGTTGAGCTTAACGCCGAGGTTCAAAACATACGATCTGTCCGCACCAAACTTATGCAGCAATACGACAGCCGGCCCGTTTTCTGTTCCCCGCAAGAGCCAACCACGCGAAGTGCTGCCGTCTTTGTTGGTCCACGTCTCTTCGGTCACCTGCGCGGCACGCGAACTTAGCTGCCCGTATTTGTCGGGCGTCACAAGATAACGAGAGTTTTGCGGGCGGGCGGTCGTGTAAACGAGCCAGACAGCTCCGACGGCAATGGAGCCAACGACCAGTAATATCACAGGCAACAGCAGCTTGGTAAAACTTTTGAAAAGACGGGTGGAATTAGCCATAACAGTAGAAAGATAAGCAGTTTTTCGCCGGAATACGGCATCGGAAGATGTGAGGAAAGCCTCTAACAAAAGACTTTCGCATAGACGGTATAAATGTTACCATAATTGGCAGTCAACAAGGAAGAAGTTTTTAACGATGTTCAACGCAAAAACCCTCGCCATCTTTCTCACTCTTTTCTCAGTTTGCACCGCTGTTTTCGGCCAGACCAAGGTCTCGTATGTGCAGCCTGTCACACCTCAGTTATTCCCGCTCTCAGAGCTTAAGGAAGGGATGCGCGGTGTTGCGAAAACCGTATTTCGCGGCAATAAGTCGGAAGAGTTTTACGTCGAGATACTTGGTGTTTTGCCAAACTCGATAGGTCCGCATCAGGATATGATCGTCGGTCGTTTGAGTGGTGCTCTCGCTGAGCGAACATTCGTTTTCGCCGGTATGTCAGGCTCGCCAGTATATATCGATGGTAAGCTCGTCGGTGCAATTTCTTACGGCTTTCCTTTTACAAAAGAGCCGATCTGCGGCATCACACCTATCGAGCAGATGATCTCAGCGACGACATTTGCGCCGTCTGCTCAGGCTGCAAACAGCACGCCGCGAACATTTACCTACGCCGAATTGCTTTCAAATAACTGGCGCCCACTCGTCAATAATATAGGCGTGTTGCCAAACTCGCTCGCGTCAGGCTTTTCGTCAGATTCGCGTCTTATGTCCATTGCGGGACAGACCTTCAAGCCCATCGCGACGCCGATAGCTATCTCCGGATTGTCACAGCACACGATAGATATGTTCGCTGCAGACTTTGCGAATGCCGGTATCATGCCAGTTGCAGCTTCGGGCGGCAGTTCTGCGATCTCGCCTATAAAAGCTCCTAATGAAACCACCCTGCTCGGTGGTGATTCTATCGCCGTTTCTCTATCACGCGGTGACATTGATCTCACCGCATCGGGAACGGTGACCTTGCGTGACGGCAACAAGATCTACGCATTTGGACATCCGTTTTACAATCTCGGCTCGACGAGCCTGCCGATGTCCGAATCGCACGTCGTGATCGTCGTGCCAAACGCCAACAACTCATTCAAACTCGCCGTGCCCGACGCGATGGTCGGCTCAATGACACAGGATAGAGCGACTGCCATTTTCGGCAGTTTGGGAGCTGCCCCGAAAATGCTGCCGGTGAAAATTAGCCTGACGACGAGCCGCGGGCAAAAGCAAGAGATGAATTTCGAATCCGCCATCGACGAGACTCTGACCGCCCTGATAATCAACGCGGGCATAGGCAACGCCCTCGGAGCACATGAACGCGCCTTAGGTGAATCGACCATTGAGTTAACCGGCGAGATCAAGATCAAAGGCGAAGATTCTGTCCGCATCAATCGACGTTTTGCAGGCGGACAATCCGCAGCATTTGCGGCAGCGGCTCCGGCTATACCGATCGCAGCACTGCTCAGAGCAAACTTTCCCGGGCTTGAGATCTCAAGCGTAATGCTCAATATGACCTCAACCGAAGGCAGCAAAACTGCCAATCTTGAGCGTATTTCGCTGGACAGAAATCAGGCCCGAGCGGGCGACACTGTCGAGGTCACGACATTTGCACGCACAGACGCGGGCGATGTCTTTGTCCAAAAAGTTGCGGTAATTATCCCGAAAGATGCCGCTCCGGGAGCGATGTCGATCATGATCGCGGATGGAGCTGCAGCACAGCAAAACTCAGCAATAACACAGTTCGTCCCGAAAAATGCCGCCGAGCTGATCGCAACTATTAACCGCCTCAAACGCCCCGACCGGCTGTATGCAATACTTTCTCGCACCAGCACCGGAGCGATCATCGGCTCAAGCGAGATGCCCAATCTGCCGCCGTCAGTCCTCGCGACGCTCAACAACGACCGCACCGCCGGAGGCTCAAAACCCGCTGTCCAGTCGATCGTCAGCGAAATGGAACTGCCGCTATGCGATTTCATAGTCACGGGCCAGCAGACATTAACCATCGACGTTATCCGTTGACCTTTTTGTTTAGTTCTGTCAGTCTAGAATGTGAATAACCTAAACAAAATACTGCACGCGGCCCGCTTTGCAGCTGAAAAACATACCGGGCATTTTCGTAAGGGATCGCGTCGAATACGTGCAATGGGCGGTGAGTGTGGTCGCAGGTCTTCGCGGCTCGAGCGGCCATCTCGACGAGCTATTTGACGAGGTCGTGGCAATGGCCAACGAAAAACTAGCGGAACTGGATTAGATGTGTGAGTCGCCCTCGACCCAGTGCTCGCCGTCGGCGTAAACTTCTTTTTTCCAGATCGGCACTGTGCGTTTTAACTCCTTGATAAGCCATTCGCACGCGGCGAAAGCGGCGCGTCGATGCGGAGCCGCAACCGAAATGACAACACTTGTCTCGCTGATCTCCATCCGTCCGAGACGGTGAACTATACCGACGTTTGAAATGGCAAATTGTTGTTTTGCGGCCTCGATAAGCTTACGCATTTCTTTCAACGCCATTTCGTCGTAAGCTTCGTATTCTAAATATTCCGTCTCTCGAACTTCGCCGCTTGCTTTATCTTTGGTAAATCGTCGTGCGTAACCGTCGAGCGTCACAGTCGCCCCGCACTCCTGCGGCACGATGCGGCGGGCAACACTCGAGATGTCGATGGGTTCGGTTGTTAGTTCGTAAAAGTCCATTGCCTATCCGCCCGAAACAGCTGTGAAGATAGCTAATTCATCGGCCCATCCGACCGCAGTCTCAGGCGAGGCATAGTCAAGATTAACAGCGAATTTCAAATCAAGCTTCGCTAGGCCGGGATAGTCGATTATCAACCGTTCGACAATTTCCGAAACAGTTGAACCAGGTGTTAGGACGGCAATCTCATCTTTTCCGACAAGCTCGGCTGTCGCTCCAAAAAAACAAACTCTAACGGCCATACCTATTTAATCGCTCCTTCTATGGGACTTGACGCCGACGCATAGAGCCGTTTCGGCATTCGGCCTGAAAGGTATGCGAGTCGTCCGGCTTGGACGGCGTAGCTCATGGCGGTTGCCATTGAGGCCGGATCGCGTGACTCGGCGATGGCGGTGTTCATGAGGATAGCGTCGGCACCGAGTTCCATGGCGATAGCAGCATCGGACGGAACGCCCACGCCCGCGTCGACAATGATTGTCGCGTCGGGCAATTGCTCACGCATGATCCGCAAATTCGACGGGTTTTGCACTCCCATTCCTGACCCGATCGGAGCCGCAAGCGGCATAACTGCCGGGCATCCGGCGGCGAGCAGTTTTTTGGCCATTATCAGGTCGTCGGAAAAATACGGCAGCACGATAAAGCCTTCTTTAACCAATACCTTAGCGGCTTCGAGCGTTTGTTCATTATCCGGCAGCAAAGTTATCGGATCGCCGATAACCTCGAGTTTTATCCAATCAGTTTCGAGAGCCTCGCGTGCCAGACGAGCCGTGCGGATGGCGTGATCGGCGTCGTAACATCCCGCCGTATTAGGCAGAATTTTCATGCTATGCGAGAGATGGTCTAGGAAAGATTCGGTCTTGCCATCTAGCGGCACGCGGTTGACTGCAACCGTGACCATATCTGCCCCGGACGCAGCATGCGCGGCCTTCATCTCATCATACGAACGGTATTTGCCCGTACCGATAATGAGTCGTGAGGTGAATGTTGTATCCGCGAGTTGAAAAGTGTCCGACATAAGAAGAAATTTACCACAACGAGGGTAGAAAGGGAGAAGGGCGGAAAGGCAGAAGGGGAGATTGGCATCAAACATCCCCCCTTCTCACGATCCCCCTTTCTCCCTTTCTCCTTCACCCGCCACCGACGAAATGTACGACCTCGATCTTGTCTCCGTCGTTGATGATAGTCTGCGGCCAATCAGTCCGAGGAATAACTGATTTATTTAGCTCGATTGCGATGCGTTGTGACGGCAAAGAAAAGAGCTCCAGCAGATGATCGAGTTTGATCTCTAATGGAACTTCGCATGCCTCGCCATTTAGTATTACGTTTATCGTCGCCATTACGGCAATTTTCCGCTTTGGATGTGGGATTTTCAAATCTGCGATATCAAATCTGAAATTTGAGATCTGAAATATGTGTTTATCCCGGAGTAACGGCTCGTCGCAATTCGATCTCTTCGCCGCCTGAGATAGCTCGCACAAGCAATGCAGCTCGTCCCGCGTCGAAATGCGGGAGCTGCATGTGAACCTTAGCGAGACCGTTGTTGTCGGTTTTGGCGTGGAAAATAACCGGACGGAAACTCGAACCCAGCACCTTCAGCATTATCTCAGAACCCGCAACGACTTTTCTGTCCGTGCCGCGACAGACCATAATATTGACGGTTCGTCGGTCGCCGCCTTTGAATTTCGAATCGCCAAGCAGCTCCAGGCTGAGCTTGTTATTCGTCGGCCTTTCCCTGCCGGACAATTCGCTCACCACCTCGACGGCCCCGGCTTCGAGAATCAATTCATCGTCCTCGATTATCTCGACACCATCGAGCACCAATTCGTCAGAAAATGGATCAGATAATGGCTGTTCGACTGGGACGATCAAAGGTGTTAGCGGCAACTCCGCTGGGATCGAGTGCGGAAAAGTTTCGACAATATTTGGTATCGCGGCGGCAAATGCGACTTCTTCGCTAACCGCCTTAGCGGTTTTTGCACGCTCTTTCGCAGTCATTGCCTTTAATTCTTCGATCCGTCCGGCCCCAACGGCCTTGCATATCAACTGATGCTGACGATTGAGCCGTTCGGTCAATACTTTTTCATCGAAGTTACCGTCTGCCAGATCATCATACGACGCACGTTTGCTCGCGAGGATAGTCCCTTTGTCATAGACAAGCGATACTATCAATCGCGATTTCAAACCTTTATCTTCGGTCTGAACGTGATAGACGGTATTTCCGAACTCGATGTCTGTGTTAAACCCTGAGATCACTATGTTTTGTGTCAACCTGACGATGCGGGAAAACGGCGTATTTACGGCACTAAAGAGCCATCATTAAATTACCACGCTGACTCGCTGAGGGTCAACGAATAAATAGATCAGCCGTAAATTTGCTTTTGTTAAAAACACCACAAATACGCGAGTTGACTGCCTTGACACTAATTCACGCTTACCTTACGATTTAGGTTGTGCCATTAATTTCAAGTATTTGACTGAAATTTGCGGTATTTCTACGGAAATTTTTCGACTCAACAAGATGTCTGAATATAACGTATTTGATTATGTGCCGATCGCGATCATGTTTTTGGTCGCTGCAGGTTTTGGCGCGAGCCAACTGCTTGTAACGCAGTTGATCGGACCGCGAAAGCGAACAGCGACCAAGCTAATGCCTTACGAATGCGGCAAAGACCCCATCGGTTCGGCACGTGACCGTTTTTCTATCAAGTTTTACACCGTCGCCGTGATTTTTCTGCTTTTCGATATCGAGGTCCTGTTCATGATCCCGTTCGCCGTGGCTTTCAAAAGCCTGTTAGCCGCCGGACCTGCTGTTTTCGGGACAGTGGCATTTATCGAGATCATGGTCTTTATCGCGACACTCATCGTCGGATATATCTACGTCTGGAAAAAAGGCATATTCGACTGGGGCTTGCAGGCTAAGGCTGAGGCCCGTGCAGAGGCTAAGCAGATGGCAAAACAGAGACGCGATCAGGATGCGGCTCAAAAGCTCGCGGCCTGATTTTAAATTCGTAATTTGAAATTCGTAATTGAATAAATGGGTTTAGAAAATACATTATTCGAGTCCTTGCCTGATGTCGTCACCGTCAAACTAGACGCCGTAGTCAACTGGGCACGCAAATCGAGCCTCTGGCCGGCGACGTTTGGCCTCGCATGCTGTGCGATCGAGATGATGAATAGCGTCTCGGCACGCAACGATCTTTCTAGATTTGGCGCTGAGACATTTCGAGCAAGTCCGCGTCAGGCGGACGTTATGATCGTCTCGGGCCGCGTTTCTAGGAAAATGGCTCCTGTACTGCGTCGTATCTACGACCAAATGCCTGAGCCAAAATGGGTCATCTCGATGGGTGCATGTGCTACATCAGGCGGAGTTTTCGACAATTACGCGATCGTACAGGGCGTCGACAAGATCGTCCCCGTAGATATTTATGTGCCGGGATGCCCGCCGCGTCCGGAAATGCTCGTCCACGCGATCATGATGTTGCAGGACAAGATCATGAAGGAATCGGTCAAAGACCGTCGCGACACTTATGAGCCGGAATCACGCGAATCGATCGTTCCCGGCACGCTGCCCGTGACCGAAGGGACAGCATTGGAAAGAGAGATGGAAACTGAAGTCGCCTCCGGCGAGACCGCACGGCCGTATTCGGTTCCGTCAAAGCATGAACGAAGAAGAAGTTCTTAATGACTAAACGAATTTTAATTGCCGTTTTAGTTTTGATGGTGCTGAGCTATTTACCACGGGCACTATCTGCACAATCACGCCTGACCTGGACGGCACCTAAATTGGGTGTCTGGAAAGTGACCGGTAGTGACGAAGAAGAGGTAAATTGGAGCGGATCGATAAAGTTTGAAACTAGAAAGCGTGTGGGTTCGCTTGATAAATATCGAGGTCATTTTAATTGGCGATCTTTAGACGGAAAAGATAGCGGGCGCGAGTATTTTACCGGTTCGTTCAATGGAAAAACCGGCAGATTTACCATAGTCGGCATTCGTGTAACACGCGCAAAGGGTAATATCGGCACCGGAAGGTATTGGTCTCACGTTAGAAATAAGGGCCGACGCCTCGCCAACGGAACGTGGGGCGGAAAAGATGTGGTCAAAGGAACATGGTCGGCCGTTTGGATACGGTCAAGGTAGATCAGATCTATTATGGGATCTCTTTTGGATTTCGTCGAAAAACTGAAAAAGAAGAACGAGGCTTGGGTCGCTAATGTGGCCGAAGGTCACGGTGAAGTGACTGTCACTGTTCCCGGCGAGTCGATCGTTGACGTGTGCCGTTTCTTAAAGGACGAGCACGGTTTCGACATGCTCGCCGACCTCTGCGGCTGCGATCGCGGCCCCGAGGAAGATCCGCGTTTTGAGGTCAACTATCATCTCTTTGGCACAAAACATCACGACCGCCTGCGTTTGAAGGTCCTGCTTACCGAAGACAACATCCATGTATCGACCGTGACGCACCTATGGCGTACGGCCGACTGGCACGAACGCGAAACATACGATCTGGTCGGCGTCATTTTCGACGGACATCCGGATCTACGGCGAATTTTGCTGCCTTCGGATTTTGACGGACATGCGTTAAGAAAAG
>JBKJRA010000164.1:0-2870 GCA_046594975.1 Pyrinomonadaceae bacterium
GCCAGCTCGGTCTCGCGTGCAATGTTAGACGGCAGGCTCGAAAATACTATGTCGCAATCGAGGGGCGGCTCGATCGGCGTGACAATAATGTCCCGAACATTCTCCGGGATCTTACCCGGCAATTTCCACGCGCAAGCCTCAGAATACGGCTTACCCGCCGACCTATCCGAAGCCGCCATCGCCGTTATCTCAAACTGCGGATGACCGTCTAGTAGTTGTGCAAACCTCTGTCCGACGGTTCCGGTCGCACCCAAAATTCCTACTTTGTATTTTCTGTTCATATACGACCCCTTAATGATACCGCCAGTTATAAAAAAAAACACCTTTCAATACGTGAGATCGTAGATATTGATTTTTCTATTAGTGTTGAGTATATTTAGGTCGTGACCTTTGTTGAGTCTGACAGCTACCCCTATTATCTTTTACAAGTCGGAGCAAATATATGATCTTCTCCTCACGTTCGATCAGTTTTCTGTCTCGAGTATTCACCATAACGTTATCGGCCTTATTCCTCAGTACACTTGCTCTCGGTCAGCTCGATGGCGTGGAAAAGGACCGAGCGAGTCAAATGCTCTCAAATATAAAAAAGGAGATCGAAAAAAATTACTACGACCCCACCTTTCACGGTATCAAGCTTGATGAAAGATTTAAAACTGCAGGTGAAAAGATCAAAAATGCGACCACATTAGATAGTGCCTTTGCAATAATCGCCCAGGCATTAATAGATCTAAATGATTCCCATACGTTTTTCTATCCGCCGGAGAGATCAATAAAAATCGAGTATGGCTGGCAAATGGGGATTATCGGTGACACTCCCTATGTTATTGCTGTTAAACCAAAGAGTGATGCAGAGAAAAAGGGACTTAAAGTAGGGGATACGATAATTTCTGTAAACGGCTTCAAACCGACTCGGTCAGAAATGTGGAAAATGAATTATTACTACTATCAGATCAGCCCGCGAGCAAAGATGGCTATCGTTGTTCAAGGTCCCGGCTCTGAGAGCAGACAGATTGAGGTCATTACAAAGATCACGCAAACCAAACGTATAACTGATCTAACTGACGCTTTTGACTTAAATAGTCTAATAAGAGAATCCGAAAATGAATCCAGAAGTGAGGTTCATCGATTTCAAAAAGTGGGTAATGCCACGATATGGAGAATGCCGAGTTTTTCGTTTGATGCTGATCAGGTCGATAGCATTATGGCAGAAAGGATAAATGGAAGCCCTAATCTCATACTTGATCTGCGGGGTAATCCCGGCGGTTATGTCAAAACGATGGAACGGTTAGCAAGTTATCTTTTCGATAAGGAAGTAAAAATCGCCGATGTAAGACGACGAAAAGAAACAGAGGTCTCCAAAACAAATCCAAAAAAGACGACAACCTTTAACGGCAATATAGTTATATTGGTTGACAGTGGTTCCGCATCTTGCTCCGAGATCCTGTCAAGATTGATTCAAATTGAAAAACGAGGATCAGTGATCGGTGATAAAACCGCCGGAGCAGTAATGGAATCACAATCTGTTTCTATGAAAATGGGAACGGATAGGCTCGTTTTCTATGGTATAAGTATTACTGACGCCGATGTAATAATGACTGATGGTAAGAGTCTGGAACATGTGGGCATTACACCTGACGAATTAATTTTGCCAACCGGTGCCGAAATGGCTGGATCTAAAGACGTCGCATTGGCTCGTGCTTTAGAAAAAGTAGGTGTGGCGATTAGTCCTGAAGATGCCGGAAAGCTATTCCCTACAACATGGAAGGATAACTAAAAAGTCTAGCTATTTAGATAAGAGTCTCTTTCATCCGCCTTACCCCTTCGGCCATCTTCTCTTGGGTATTGCAGAACGATATTCGCAAAAATCCTTTCGCTTCATCGCCGAAAGCGACTCCGGGAACGGTCACAACTCGATTCGCCAAACATTTCTCAGCGATCTCGATGTCATCGCCGAGATTACGAACATCGAGCATCGTGTAAAACGCTCCTTCGGGCGAAGTGGCTTTTAGGCCAAGCTCTTTATCAAAAAGATCGACGATAAATTCTCCGCGTTGTTTGTAAATATCACGGGCATCTTGCTTAGCCTCTTCAGCTTCGGCGGTCCAGCCTAGTAAACTGGCTTTCTGCGTGATCGTCGAAGTGCAGACGGTCGTAAATCCGTGCAGCACCTGAATTGCTTGCATGATGTCCGCGTCCTTGCTCGCTGCCCACCCCATTCGCCAGCCGGTCATCGAGAGCGATTTCGACAGACCGCTGACAATGATCGTCTTATCGTAATACTCCGAAGCCGAATGCGGCCGCTCGTCAAAATATAGGTCGCTGTAGATCTCGTCCGAGATCAGATAAATTCCGGTGTCTTTCAGAACTTCGGCGATCTGCTTTAGATCGTCGGACGTCAATATCTTCCCTGTCGGATTCGAAGGGCTGATGACGACCGCCGCTTTTGTTTTCGGCGTGATCGCATTTTTGAATTCTTCGATATCAAACGCAAAATCCTTATCTGCCGGTAAACGATAATAAACCGGATTTCCCTGTGCGATCCGCGTGCAGGCGTCATACGCCGGAAAGCTCGGGTTTGGCAGCAGCACATCATCGCCTTCGTCAACGACGCACATAAATGCATCGGTCATTGCCTCTTGGGAGCCGACAGTGACGACAACGCCGCTCATCGGCAGATCCAAGTGAGGGTATTGCTCTGCGATCTTCGTGCGTAGAGCCGGAATGCCCGGATGCGATGTGTAACCGTTTTGTTCATTGAGAACGACGCGGGCGGCCTCTTCGCGCAGGAATTGCGGCGTCGGCAGATCCGGCTCGCCCAGCCCGAAATTGATGCTGTCCGGCAGCGCACGCTCGAAAAACTGCCGTATCAG
>JBKJRA010000172.1:0-8995 GCA_046594975.1 Pyrinomonadaceae bacterium
CCAACAAATAACATACGACCAGCCGCATTTCCGCTAAATGCCCCCGCTATCGCATTGAGTGTTTTGAATGATACACGCGGTTCGTTAGAAATCGCAAATACAGGCTCCCATCGTTCAGGCCTAAGCTTTGCTTTGAACGAATCGAGGCCGTCGAAATTATAGAAACGCTGCCCGTGTTTTCGCAGCCACGTTAGCAACAGACGCAACCAAACCGGGTCGCCAAAAGACTCGATATCTGCTCGTTTCGATAGCGGCGATAATCCCAGCGTTGCGTATTCAAAGCCGTCACTCGCCAAAGCCCGCATTGCGGCATCGATCATAAGCTCGACCGTACCGTTGGGTGCCGACGGGCTGTGCGGAAACTGCTCGAACAGCCAGCCATTTCGATTTGCTATCGGCGATAAAACCAAGAAACCAACGACGCCATTGGGTGAATCGGCAACAAAAACCCGACGATTTTGCAGCCGCGATAATGTGTCGGATTCGACCATGAAATGGAGCGGCGGCAACCCTTTCGATTCTAACCACTCGCGCAACACTTTCGTGAGAGCCGTGTGCTCCCGAGCGACAGCGGATGACCATTCGGAAACAGTAACGCCTTTGTTGCGAGCCCGGTTCAACTGGGCCCTGAGTGATCGGTGGGTAGCCACGATGCCTGCCCAGTTTTCAGGATGCCATGATGGTTGTGCTCCGATCAGGAATTTTGTGTGATTTTGCGAATCTGAAAAATTTTCTTCGAGCCGGGACTCAGCGGCAAAATAGCAGATCTTTTCTTGGTTTTTTGCGGCATCCGCCTCAAACTCCGAGGCGACGACAGGTAAGTCTATTCTTTCACAAACTGGGGCACCGACAACGACCCTTACGTTCTTTGACAAGGCATATCCGACTACCGCATCTCGTGTGGTCGAGAACCAGCGACGAATACCCGGGTTGACTATCTGAAATGAGGTCGAATTCCAACCGTGAGACAGTACCAGATCACGGGCGCGGGTAATTTTGAGATTTTCGTGCGTGGACGCCTGCCTAATCGTTTTAGGGAGTGGCAGATCCATTATCCAGTATTTAGGACGGATCGAAACGCCATTTTTGCTAGTTTCCAGGTGCGATCCCAGTTGATCTTGCCGCCCTCGTCACGACCCATTATCTTATCGACAAATATCTTGCGGAAATCATTGCCCTCACGGCGGAGCATAAATTCTTTGGCGTACGGCTTTGCCGTTTCAAAGAAATTGAATTCCGGATCGGTGACGATACCGATGCCCTCAAGCGTCATCAGGGCGCGCATTATGTAAGTAAAATTTGACGGCAGGCGAAACGGATAATCATACATCACGTCAGCCAGATCATAGGTCAGCTCCTTGAAATTGACGTCCTTTAGCTTGAGATTAAAATGAAATTCGAACATACGCTCGACGACGGGTTTGATCGAATCGTGGCTCGTGCCCGGTTTGAGAAAATCGAGTGCGATCAGATCCTCGGCGATGCCGCCCGGATCTTTATCAACGACATGGAAAAACGCGTCGATCATTTTTGCCTGCAATTGCGGTGTAATGCGGCCGACCATTCCAAAGTCGAAAAATGCGAGACGGCCGTCAGCCATTACAAGCAGATTGCCCGGATGAGGATCAGCGTGAAAAAAGCCGTCCTCAAGCAATTGTTTGAGATAAGTCTTTATCAACAAACGATTTACTTTTTCCGGTGAGATGTTTTGGCGGCGTTGCCCCTCGAGGTCCGTGACCTTGGTGCCGTGGATAAATTCCATCGTCATCACACGCGTCGTGGTCGCGTTCCAATAGATCTTAGGTACGTGAATGTTTGACCAGCTCTTAAAACTCTCTTTGAACCGCTCGGCGTTGCGAGCCTCAGCAGCGTAGTCCATTTCCTCGTGGATCGTCACGTCAAATTCACGAAGCATACCGGCCCAGTCAGCATTTTCGTTCAACTGCGGAAACCGCTCGGCGAATTTAGCCACCTTTTTTAAGATCACAATGTCGCCTTTGATAGTGGCTTCGAGATTAGGCCGCTGGACTTTAACGGCAACCTCTTCGCCGGTGTGCAGACGTGCACGATAAACCTGGCCAAGCGATGCTGCTGCAACCGGCTCCAGTTCAAATTCGGCGTAAACCTCATTGATCTTTTTCCCAAGCTCATGTTCGATACGCGCAAAGGCAACATCGTTTGGAAATGGGGGGACGTTATCGACCAATGTGCCCAATTCCTTAACATACGGCAGCGGCAGCAGATCGGCTCGCGTACCCATCGACTGGCCGATCTTAATGAATGTTGGCCCCAGCTTGATGAGTTTTTCTTTCAGCCAGAGAGCTTGTTTTTCCTGATTGGCTTCTTTGTTGGTCGAATTTCCGATGAAGAATCGCCGCAAAAGACGCATAAAAGCGTCAAAGAACCACAAGCGAACGCGATACAATTTTTCGCCGTAAACCGCAGCCCGAGTTAAATTTACAGCATTATCCATCCGTGACTTTGCCCGTTTCAGATACTGTTTGTAATGGATGTCGTATTGATCGAGATACAGATAGATCGACAGCATCGCGATAACACGCGAGATCTGAAATAATCTCAGGCTGCCGCGAATGCCGAGATATTGGCTCTCGACGGCAGTTTCGACCTTTTGCAGATCGCGTTCCTCGTCGATCAACTGTTGATTAGAAACCTGTTTGGCTATGGCGAGTTCGGCGGTCGGCACGAGCGTGTGCTGTCCGTTAATTGCGGTCGGTTCTTGAAGCATTGTGTCCATTATTTATTCACCGATCTCAAGGCTAAATTGCAGCACATAGCCCTCGTTATCGTAGATCGCAAATTCACGCATCCCGTGATCAAAGTTTTCGATGCCGTAACAGATGTTTGTTATGTCTTTTAATTTCCATAACATCGGCCTGAGTTCGGTTATCTTCATAAGATCTCCAGCATATTGCTTACGCCCTGATGGCTGAAATAGTTCCTCGCACGCAGCGTGTCACGTTCGATCTGAGCCTTAAGCTCGTCGATACCGTTAAACTTTCGCTCATCGCGGATGCGATGCAAAAATCGGACTCGAAGCACATCTCCATAAAGATCCCCGTCGAAGTCGAATATATAAGTTTCGATGGATGGGTCGGAATCAGATTCAAAAGTTGGTCTTACACCAATATTTGTGATGCTCTTGCGCCAAGTGCCGTCGATAAGCGTTGCAGTAGCGTAAACACCGTAGCGCGGGATGACGCGGTTGTGCGGCTTGAGATTTGCCGTCGGGAATCCAATAGTGTGGCCGCGTCGTAGCCCTCGAATAATAACACCCTCGACACCGTAGGGACGGTCGAGCATACGGCGAGCAATGTTTACCTGTCCTGCGGCAAGCAGCTCGCGAATTTTTGACGAGCTGACACGCTGTCCGCGAAGTCGGACCTCATCAACCTCGTCGGCGACAAAGCCGAGCTTTGCACTCATTTCACGCAGCAACTCGATATTACCGCCGCGATCTTTGCCAAAAGCAAAGCCTTTGCCGAGATAGACCTCTTTTGCGTGAAGGCGGTCGCGGATGATGTCGGTCAGAAAGTCCGTCGCGGGTTGTGCGGCAAATTTTTGTGAAAATGGGACCACGATCGCTTGTTCGATGCCTAGTACCTCAAAATTGGCGAGGCGTTGATCTAAGGTCTGTAGCAGCGGTGGTGCCGATTCTGGATGCAAAACGGCACGAGGATGTGGGTCGAATGTGATCGCCGTGGGGACCGAGTTGACTGCATTTGCACGCTCGACGACCTTTTTCATTATCGCCTGATGGCCTATATGCAGGCCGTCAAAGACACCGAGGGTCACCACCGTCGGGCGTGAAATATTAGCGTTTTCGGTTCCGTGAAATATCTTCATCTCTCAATAAAAATGGTATTTCAGACGCGCCTATATAAGCAAACAGGAAAGCGGGTTGTTATTCGGGGTGAGTGTCAAAAAACTCTTTCTCCATCTGCTCGATCACGGCACCGATCTCTTTGACGGCGGTGATACTCGATTGTTTTTTTGATGGCCCGTGGACGCTCGGCTGGATCAATTTCATATTGAGGCTGAAACGCGAGCCTTTCGGCGGATAGTTTGAAAACGCTTTTTGCGAAGGGCTACGTAGATAAACACAGAGAACCCGAGCATTTTCGAGCGAGGTAAGAATTTTCCCGGTGCCGAAACGCAGACGGTCAACGTCAAATTTGCCCTCGCGGCTGCGTTGACCTTCGGGAAATATCAGCACGACATTGCCTTTGGCAAGCAGATAGCGGCATAAATTGAGCACGGCGTTTTTATGTGCGGGCGAGCCTTTGCGATCAATAAAGATGCATTTTGTAAGATAGAGAATTGCGTGGTAATGCAATTTTTTCTTAAAGAAATCGCCTGCGGGGACGTTCCAGGTAAACGCACGATAATTGAAGAAATACCAATAATTGGAAGCTAGCGCCCAGATTATTAGTGCGGAGTCGATAAAGGTCAGATGGTTAGAGCAAATGACGAGCGGGTAATTTTCGCGTTCTTTTTCCTGCCAGATCTCTCTAAATTGCTGACGTATTACGGCGATATTCTGGATACGGTAGCCGCGAATATATTTCATTGTAGCTACGAGCAAGCCGCCGACCGGCAACAGCAAGATGCGGCAAAGCATCGATTGAAAGCGCGTCTTTTCGATCTGCCAAGAGGGCGGATCGTCCACGCCGCCGGTCAGTTTGGCGGTCTTAATGATCTGGATCAGTTTTTCGGCTCGCATCACAACTGTTACCTCAAACTCTGATTACCTGCTCCAAAAACATTTTGCGGATCGAGCCCGTGCTTGATCTCCTGCTTCCATTTCAGTGCCGTCTCGGACATTATCTCTGGCAGATATTGCTCGCGGATCTTGCCGATGCCGTGATGGTGCGATAGCGAACCGCCGCAGCGTAGGATCTCTTCGCGAGCGATATTTTCGAGCTCGAGATATACCTCAGACGGATTCTCCACGCCTTTGTAATAAAAGCCAAAGTAAAAATATATCGCGACACCGGTGCGGTAAACTTGCGTGATCCGCGAGGTGACAAATGGCTTTCCGGGAAGACCTCGTTTCGTATATTCGTCACGCAAAACCTTTTTGACGTTGTCGCAGATCTTCAACGCATCGCTCCACGCACACGATGTCTCGAACGACTCGGCGATGATGTAATAGTTCATCAAAAAGTCCCGGATATAGGCGATGCTGTACGTCAATTGATAACCGCGACGACCGTTTTCTGCACCGGCTTTCATCCCGCCATGCTTGGCGGCGATGCGGTAAACGTCTTGCTGCTGACGCTCCACCTCTTTTTTCGCGCCCTCAAAAACAAGCGTCAGGGCGACCATTTTAGACGGGTCAAAGCCCTTTACTTTGGTCACAAAAAACTTTTGGGCTTTGCTCATCATGTCCGCCGCAGAGCTATTCGATGCGGGTTTTAGAGCTTGGCCAAATTGAAATTGCAGGTTGTCCACAAGCCTGACGCTAGCCGGAGGCGTCGAGGTGTGGGCAAGCTCGTGCATAAATGCGTAGCCGTCCTCGTAGCTTGGGAAAAGTACTGAGCCGTATTCCTGAGATTCTGGCAGCGGGAAAAGTTTTACGATAGCGGACGTTACAATTCCTAGCGTTCCCTCCGAGCCGAATATCAGACGGCGAAGATCAGAGCCGACCGATTCGCGCGGAGCGGCGGTCGTGCGTTTTAGCTCGCCGTCGGCGGTCGCGACGGTTATATCGATGACGATGTCTTCAATATTGCCGTATTTATTCTTTTTCATGCCGCTCGCGTTGGTCGCGATCCAGCCGCCAAGCGTCGAAAACTCAACGCTGTCCGGCTCATGGCCCATCGAGACACCATATTCGGCAAGCTGCGTCATAATGTGGCGGCCGACGGCTCCTGCCTCGATACAGGCCATCATATTTTCCTTATCGATCCAGCGGACACGGTTCATACGCCGCATATCGACAGTCGCTATGACACGTCTTTCTTCGTTTCTGCAACGCAAAGCATCGGTTACATTCGTCCCGCCGCCGAAAGGAATGAGAACCGCATTGTGAGCTTTCGCAGCTTGAATAAGCTCCGCAA
This sequence comes from Pyrinomonadaceae bacterium, assembly GCA_046594975.1. Classification (GTDB taxonomy): domain Bacteria; phylum Acidobacteriota; class Blastocatellia; order Pyrinomonadales; family Pyrinomonadaceae; genus OLB17. The sequence goes on from JBKJRA010000172.1 coordinate 6,081, forward strand.
CCTGCTCCTCGGTCTCCGGATATAAAACCATATCCGGGATCCGGCCCAGCTTTTTGTGCTTGATCGCAAACATCTCCTCCTGCGTGTGGCCGTGGCCATGACGCAGGCGATTTTCGCCGTCGGTATTGATTTGATTTTCGTTTAGGAATTCACCGATTGCTTTTGTAAACGCAGGTGATTCGGCCGGAGCAGGAATCTCGGTCGGATAAGAATTCGTATGCTGGTCGTGGGCGTCGAGGTCGATAGCGAGCGTTTCGCGGATCCAGGGCAGCAGACGCGGGAGTTCTTTGCCGCTCAGCTCGTAACGACTGCCTGTTATCTCGACCGTATCGCGCTCGTTTATCGCAAAACTCGTGTCGCGAAAGCCCCAGTTTTCATTACTTTCCGTTTCGTCGGCTCCGATTATGACCGGAGCGGGATAGATGAGTTTATCTTTGTTCATTTCTTTATGTGAACAAAGTATGAACTTGAGCGGCGGAAAATACTTGAACGATTCAGCTATTTTAGAAAAGAAATGAGCGTGCTTTCCTTGATAAGTGCAGACGGAGCGATGCCGAGCATTCCGCGAAATGTGCGTGTGAGGTGCGCCGAATCGGAAAAGCCGGCTTCGTGAGCTATCTCGGTTAGTGACATACCTCTTGCAAGCAGGTGCATTGCATCGCGAACGCGCAGCCACAACAGGTATCGACGAACCGGAATGCGAACATTTTCGGTAAAGAGATGCGAAAATCGGCTCTCGGAAAGCTCGACATCGGCGGCGATATCGCGGACCGAGATACCCTCTTCGCGACTAGATCTTATCGCCTCGATGCTTTGCGAGACACGGCTGTCGATCGGCAGCGTTTCACCCTTAGGGTTGATCGCATGGATCATTTGAAAGCAGATTTTATCTAACGATTCATGGGCTGTTTCGTCTAAATTGGAAAATAACGCTCTGATCGCATCAACCGATCCTAACGGCAGTCTTGTAATTCCTTTGTCGGAGATGGTCTGAGCGAGAGGTCGGGCGAGCGGTGTCTCAGGAGCGAGTAGCAGCATCGCCACTTTGTTGCGGCGGCCGTCTATGGCATGCGGTTGGCCGGCGGCGATGATGGCGGAATCGTAATCTGTCCAGTCATCGGTTTCGCATGTCCGCAGCCCAAAATTACCATCGAGAGCGATGCAAACCTTGATAGCGGGCGATTCGTGCAGGCTCGCGTTTGCGGCAAGTCCGAGGAATATTGCCTGCTCGTCCCATACGAGCACGGTGCCGCTCCAGTTAGATTCGCCGATGTTCTGGCTCATTTGCGGTTAGTCGCCGAGGTGCTTACCAGGAACGAGATAGTTTTGCACGTAATCGGTAACGGCGGCGGCGAGCGGTGTAGTTTCTGCTGTATATCCCGCCTCGCGGATCCGCGTGAGATCGGCCTGCGTGTGGTATTGATATTTGCCGCGAAGCTGCTCCGGCATATCGATATATTGGATGTTTGGCTCACGTCCGAGAGCGGCAAATGTCGCTTTTGCAAGAGCATTCCAAGTCGCGACTTGGCCCGAACCGACATTGAAAAGCCCGCCGATACTGCTGTCCATAAAAAACAGCGTCATATCAATGGCGTCTTTGACATAGACGAAATCGCGTCCAAATTCGCCGTCGGCAAATGCGGGATTGTAGCTTTTGAAAAGGCCGAGCATACCGGTCGCGGTTATCTCGCCAAACGCTTTATTCACGAGCGACCGCATATCGCCTTTGTGGTCTTCGTTTGGGCCGAAGACGTTGAAATACTTGAGTCCGACTATGTGCTCAAACAAACCGTTTTGGGCGGCGTATTGATCGAAAAGATGTTTCGAGTAACCGTAAACATTGAGCGGGCGAAATTTGTCCAGATCGCCTGTGCCGTCGGCCATGCTTGACGTTCCTTCGCCGTAGGTCGCGGCCGACGAGGCATATACAAAACGAATATCATTGGCGATCGAAAACTCAGCGAGATCCTTGGTGTATTGATAATTATTGCGGAGCATATAATCCGCGTCGGTTTCGGTCGTCGAGGAACAGGCTCCGAGATGAAAGATATTTTTTGTGTCTTTGAAAATGCCTAGCTCGTCAATAAAATCATCTGCATCGATAATATCCGCAAATTTCAGTGACGCAAGATTTTTCCATTTCTCGCTCCCGTCCATCCGGTCAACGATCAAAATGTCTTCGTGACCTAGCTGATTCAGTCGCCAGACGACCGCACTGCCGATAAAACCCGCCCCGCCTGTGACGATCATGTTGTGTTTCGACATAAATGATAATGATACACTGCGTCCGCGAGGTTAGTGAATCGCACCATGTTATTCAGACGTTAACGAAATTCCAAAACCCCGTCATCGAGTCGTCCGTAACGGAGCAATGACAGGTCTTTTACATAATTCTGATGAAGCCTCCAAGGCGTTTTTGATCCCTGGCTCGGTAGTTCATGCAGGGCCCGCTGCACATAGCCCGAGGTAAAGTCCAAAACCGGTTCCGGCAGGATCGACGCATCGGTAACACGCGGCGTGCAGCTCGCGTAACCATTGGCATCCATATATTTTAGGAGCCGGCAGGTGTATTCGGCCGTCAGGTCGCATTTTAGCGTCCAAGAAGCATTTGTGTAGCCAAATGCTTGTGCGAGGTTTGGAACGTCGCTATACATCATGCCTTTGTATGCCATGACGGTTGAAAGATCGACTGCCTTGCCGTCAATGACCAGCTGCAACCCGGCCATGATCTTGAGAACCAGGCCGGTCGCCGTCACGATAATATCAGCGTCTAGCGTCTCGCCATTTGTGAGGCGAATACCTGACTCGGTAAAAGTTTCGATTTGAGCCGTGACGACCGACGCCCGCCCGTCACGAATACATTTGAAAAGATCAGAATCAGGAACGACGCAAACTCGCTGGTCCCAAGGGTTATA
>JBKJRA010000240.1:0-12536 GCA_046594975.1 Pyrinomonadaceae bacterium
GCACCGCCCGCGACTATCAGATAGTCATACCCGATATGCGAACCGTCTCTAAGCGTGACTTTGGAATTTTTTTTGTCAAACCCCACAGCATCGCCGAGAATGACCTCGATATTTTTAAATTTATGCAGGATGCGGCGTATCGGCTGAGCGATCTCACCCGGGGAAAGCACCGCTGTCGCCACCTGATAAAGCAGCGGCTGAAAAACATGATGATTTTTACGGTCGATCAGCGTGACCTCGACTGGCTTGTTAGCAAGCGCCTTGGCCGCCCATAAACCGCCAAAACCACCGCCGATGATGACTACTGTTGGTCTAGCTTTCATAACTTGAGCCTCCGCATTTTAATGCGAAAACTGAGGCATGAAAGTATCATCTCAAATTCCGACAAATTTTGCGTAGATCGAACGTGCGGCAGTCACATCGTCGGTACCTTTTACAATTGCACGCCCGTCGGCAAAGACAGTCACTTCGTTTTCGCCCGAGTTGAACCGCACAAGATATTCGTTTCGCTTAACTTCGCCACGATTGTTGAGCTTTTCGGCAAGCCCTGCGAGATCTATCTGTGTCGGGCGAGGTGGAGCAATCTGGACGGCATCGCGTCCGCAGAGGACTGCTGAAAATTCCTGAGCATCGGCGTCGAGAAATTCGAAAATTCGCTGACCGCAGGTTTTACAATCGGGGTTTGGCTCGCCCAATTTGATCCGCTGGCGGTCATTTGCCCAAACGTCAAACTGCATCAGCGAGCCATGCAGCAAAGCAGTATTACCAACTAATATCTTCAATGCCTCAGCGACTTGCGTTGCCGAAACCGTAGCAATTATAGGCATTATCACTCCCGCCGTGTCGCAAGTAGGCGACGATCCCGCATCGGGCATTTCGTTAAAGATACAACGCAAGCAAGGAGTCTCGCCCGGAATGATGGTCATCGTCGTGCCGTAGCTCGACACGGCCGCCCCGTATATCCACGTGACATTGTGCTTGACGCAAGCGTCATTGAGCAGATAGCGGACCTGAAAATTATCAGTGCCGTCGAGCACCAGATCGCAGCCATCGATGAGCGACTCGATGTTTGAATTATTTACGTCGGCAATGATAGCCTCGACTTGCACATCGGAATTGATCTCCGCGATACGTGTCTTTGCGGCGACGGCTTTTGGTAGCCGTTCAGCGGCATCGGATTCTTTGAAAAGTGTTTGACGTTGAAGGTTTGTGAATTCGACAAAATCACGGTCCACTATCCGTAATTTGCCAACGCCTGCCCGGGCCAGCATCTCAGCGTGTGCGCACCCAAGAGCCCCGCAGCCGACAAGCAAAACCCTAGACGCGAGCAGCATTTCCTGTCCCGCCTTGCCTATCTCGCGAAATAGTATTTGCCGGCTATATCTCTCGTTCACTTGATCTTTCGTATCCGTTTCGATGCGACCCATTCGTTTTCATCCACGTCGTAGTCGTCGTAGCTAACAAAATGCGAGCCGCCTTTAATATTAATAACGTGTGCCGGATACCAATCTTTTTTATACTCGACTTCGACTTTTTCGCCGATGCGGAAGATCGAACTGTTCTTCGGAACCCGTATCGATTTGGCGGTGAGCCATTCGTCGTCACCGGCCTCAAAACCGTAATAATGCACACGAAATTTAGTGCCTTTCACGTCGGCGATATAACCGCGATACCAATCGTTTTCGCTGTAAGCCTCAACACGTTCCCCAACGCGTGATGCATTAGAGGGTGCGGCATCTGCGATAACCGTCTGCGGATCAAAGCCGCCGGTAAAGGCGATCGTCGCAACTTGTTCTTCGCCAAAGAGCATATCCTGCTCGGCGTTGCTCGCCATTTCTGAGAGCGTAACCTTGCCGTCTTGGTTGTCATCTGCGTAAGGCGTACCGTTGAAAGCAGAGATCATCGCCTCAGTAAACGTCCAGTTTCCGGTCGATTCTTGGCTCGCCATTGATGATGCAAATACAGCGTATGACACACGTCGCCTTGCTTTCTTAACCGAATTTACCATCTCTCCCGCGTAGCAATTATCGAGTGCGATGATCGCGTGTGAGCCTTTGAAATTACGTTCGATCGTATTCGGTATCGAGTCGAATTTCCATCCTAATACCTTGCCCATCACATCATATGTCGCGAGATATGGGACGTCATTGTCAGTCTTGTAACCGTGGCCCTCAAAATACACAAATACCCAATCGTCTGGCTGTGCCCTTTTTAGAAAATCGGCAAATTTTGTCTCGACCGTCGCCGTTGTCGCAGCATTATCTTTTAGGTAAATTATCTGATTTTCGGGTACGCCGTGCTTTCGTAGGCTATCGAGCAAAACGCCGTCTTTGCGGATCTTCGCGGGGAATGAGGCAAAATTTTCAGTATCTTTCCATTTCACCAACCCCACAAAAAATACCCACGTACGCTGCGGGTTCCAATCAGCGGCAAACATGTTGCCAGTCAAACTTAAAACTATTGCGACAAGAAATATCGGGATAAAAAATCTGGGGATCTTCATACGATTCTATCAAATCTCATTCTGTAAAATATCAGACACATTCATCAGACAGCCTTCGGACGAAGTTTCTAACTCCAGCGTTGTCTTTTTTTTCGCCTCATTTTTGCATCCTCGAAACGATCGAGTCACGCATCATCTCAACGGACGCCTCGAGACCGGTCCATATCTCAAACTGTTTCGCACCCTGAGCCAGTAGCATCTCGATGCCACCAAGAGCCGGGATACCGGCCTTATTTGCCTCGCGGATCAATGGTGTATCGGTCGATCTGGTTACCAGATCATAGACAAATTTTACTCCTGCGAGTTCGTCAGCAATAAACAGAGTTTCATTTTCGAACGGCCCTTTCATCCCTATCGGCGTGGCATCGACAATTATGTCAGTCGTCAGTTGTCGGTGGTCGGTTGTCAGTTGTTCGTATTTAATGTCGAATTTATTCGCAAACGCCTCCGCCTTAGCAATATCACGGGCAAACACGGTCACATCCGCTCCCTCTTCTTTCAAGGCATAAACACACGCGCGCGACGCGCCACCTGCTCCGAATATCGCGACGCGGGCATCCCGCAGGCTGCCCAATCTAACTTTCAGCGGCGTGATAAAACCGTAAGCGTCGGTGTTGTAGCCGGTGAGTTTACCGTCGTCGATCTTGACAGTATTGACCGCCCCGATCTTTTCTGCGGTCAGATCGATGGCGTCTAGGTATTTCATTATCGACTGCTTATGCGGCATTGTGACGGAGAATCCGCCAAAATTAAGCTCGACCTCGCGGGTTTCAACTTTTACCATCCGACGCATAAATTCGTCAATATCTTTGACCAATAAATGCATAAACACCGCATTGACGCCCACCGCTGCAAACGACGGGTTGTGCATATACGGCGAGAGCGATTGTGAGACCGGATTGCCGATGACTCCGAAAACTTGAGTGTTTTCATCAAGCTCTTTGACGCGGTATGTCTCAATCAAGTCTTTCGCAGTGATCTGGCCATCCGCCGTTTCCCTACCTGCGTCAAGCGCCGCGTAGGTCAAAAATGATCCGTGAGCTAGGCCTAGAATTCGTGTCCATTTGCCTGCCTCACCCATCGCGATAGGGATAACCTTTGGTCTGCTTACTTGCTTGTATCGCCTAGCGTAATCAAATAGTTTCCAAACTGGAATGGCATCAGTAATATCGTTCGCAGCAATCGCCATCTTGATGACCTCGGCATCATTCTTCGCAAGTCGATCAAAAATTGACTCCAGATCAGCTGAGACGCCGGAAAAATCGTGAAATGAGCAGATTCTTGTGTTCCAAAGCCAAGCGAATGAGTCATCAATCTGATCTTCTTCCAAATCTACATATTCTGTCTCAATACCCGCGGCCCAAAAATTAGAGCGTTCATCCTGATCTATTTCCCGCAAACCACCCTGCTCTTTGATCCGGAATGTTGTAAGGATGCTCTCATAGCCTGCCACATCTTTTATTCTGCCGTGTTTTTCCTGAGCATCTTTGAAAGTCGAATCGTGATAATCAAACTCTTTCGGATCAAGGCAATCAAAACGCACCTCAATAATGTCCGCCAATTCCTCGGCTCGTTTTATCTGAGCAATCAATTCATCTACCGTTCCCGCGCAGACCGATATGCATATTTTGCCTTTATTCACTGGTTGAATCCTTTAGACTGGTGACGACGCTGCCCGACGTGACGATACACGTAACGACTGCAAAGGCCGCCGTAATGACTATTGGAGTGTTGCCGCTTTGCTTGACAGCAATGGCGGTCAGTGCCCACGCGACCGCAAGCGGATATAGATAATTTGTCAGCCGCCAACGGACAATAATTGCACATGCCGCTGCTAAAACAATAAATATGCATCCAACCGGTGTTGATATTTGTCCCCATCCCATATATGAAATAAAGATGGCACAATTGACTATTGACGCACACGTCACCCAGCCGAAATATATGCCGAAGGGTGCCTTCGAAAACAACGAATCTGTTACCGAAGCCTGCTCTTTCAACTTAAAACACAGCAATAACAATGTTGCGAGCAGTGCGAGAATTATTACCAAGCATATACCGATCTGCTCGCGATGCCAGAAAAATATCCACGCACAATTAAGCACACAGCTGACTAAATAGAGCGACCTGACGCGGCTGTATTTAAAGATGTTTGCAGGCAAAAGCTGATAGATGCTAAACGCGATCATGCCTACATATATCAGGCTCCAGATCGTAAATGCGTAGCCTGCCGGGGTCAGCATCGTCGGATATTTGTTTGAGATCACCTCAGGCGTCACTCCGTTTATATATCCCATCGCGGCGAGCCCGTTAAAGACTATTGTGCCTATTGTGGCAACGAGGACCAGCACGGCCCGCATCCGATCTTGTGTGTTTGAGGTTTGTGTCATTGCAAAATTATCTCACTTTTATCCATTTTGACTGAAAGAAGCCTTTCCGAATTCACGATTTCGTATGAAAATACCTCAAAACGTAAAGTTTTGTAATTATGTTCATCTGCAAAAACTTTCGAAACCAACTAAATACACGCCCAGCGCGTCAAAGATGCGTCTGTGGCACTTAGATTGCCTTATAAATCAGCGGACGCAACTTTCCCTCTTTCCCCGGGAGCGTAATTTAACGGAAGAGGAAAAAAAGAAAGCCATGAAAGTTTTACAAAAATTAATATTTACTTTTGCGATGGTCATCGGCCTTACATTGGCTGTATCCGCGCAAGACGACACTAAAAAGCCGCCGCCAAAAGATCCGCCGCCGGTTGTGACACCGCAGCCAAAGCCATCGCCACCTGATAGCAACAAGCCTAAGAAACCAAATTATTCTCTGGCGATTTGGATGAAAGAAGATAGCGAGATCGCTTAGTACAAAAAATCAATCCATAAAAAGCAGTTCCACATCGGAGCTGTTTTTTTATTTTAAATCTCCAAAGTCAGGCTTCCCGATAACTACATTTCGCGTTTTCTGTTAATCTGCTGAAATACTATCGTCCTCAGGAGGATCACTATGTCCAGATCGACCGTTACGCGTCTCTTATTCGTTCTAGTCACCGTCTTCTTAGTTTTTCCTACTTTTCTCGCTGCTCAACAGGTAGATAAGTCGCTGTACCAAAGTATGAAATGGCGAATGATCGGGCCGTTTCGAGCCGGGCGAACCGTCGGTGCGGTCGGCATACCGTCGCAGCCAAATGTTTTTTACATCGGCGTAAATGACGGCGGCGTCTGGAAAACTACAGATGCAGGACGGACGTGGAAACCGATATTTGATGATCAACCGACAGGCTCTATCGGCGACATCGCCGTCGCACCTTCGAATCCAAATGTGCTCTACGTTGGTAGCGGCGAGGGACTCCAGCGGCCTGATCTTTCGACCGGCGACGGGATGTATCGTTCGAACGATGCGGGACTAACCTGGACTCATCTCGGCTTACGCGAGGGCCAACAGATCGCCTCGATCGCGGTCGATCCGAAAGATGAAAACCGTCTGTTTGTAGCTGTGCTCGGCCATCCGTACGGACCGAATGAGGAACGCGGCATTTACCGCTCGACCAACGGCGGACAGACTTTCGAGCGTGTGCTTTACAAAGGCGAAGACACAGGTGCATTTCAGGTCGAGTTTGACCCGAAAAACAATAATGTGCTCTACGCCGATCTGTGGGCAGGACGGCAAGGGCCTTGGGAAAATGGGGCGTGGCAAGGCAAAGAAAGCGGCCTTTTCAAATCGACCGACGGCGGCAGTACATGGAAAAAACTGACAAATGGACTGCCGACAGTTGAGCAGGGCCTTGGCCGCATTGGCTTTGCGATCTCGCCGAGCGACCCAAAACGCGTCTATGCAACCGTCGATGCTAATACCAAATTTGCAGGGATCTATTCGTCAAACGACGGCGGCGATTCGTGGGCGTATATGAACTCCGACCCGCGTATTTGGGGACGAGGCAGTGATTTTGCCGAATTAAAGGTTCACCCAAACGATCCGAACACCATCTTTGTCGCCAATGTCGCGTCGTATAGATCCGACGACGGCGGCAAGACCTTTACCAGTTTCAAAGGTGCTCCGGGCGGCGACGATTATCACCGCATCTGGATCAATCCAAATTCGCCCGGAATTATGATGATCGCGAGCGACCAGGGAGCGACGATCACCGTCAACGGCGGCCAGAGTTGGTCAAGCTGGTACAACCAGCCGACGGCTCAGTTTTATCACGTAATTACTGACAACCAATATCCGTACTGGGTTTATGGCGGCCAGCAGGAAAGCGGTTCAGCGGGAGTGGCTTCGCGCGGCTCTACGGGAGCGATACTTGCAAAAGATTGGATGACAGTCGGCGTCGAGGAATACGGCTACGTCGCCCCTGATCCGCTCGATCCGAACATCATCTACGGCGGCAAGCTCTCGCGTTTTGACAAACGAACCGGTCACGTCCAGAACATCATGCCGGAGGCTGTCCGTACCGGAAAATACCGCTTTTTGCGAACCGCTCCGGTAATATTTTCGCCGGTCGATCCGCATACGCTTTTGTTTGCCGGAAATGTGCTATTCAAATCAATGACCGGTGGGCAAAGCTGGAGCGTGATAAGCCCCGATCTGTCGCGTGAGAAATGGGACGTCCCGCCAAATGTCGGCATCTACAAAACGACGGATATTGCGACGATGCCTCGTCGAGGCGTCATCTACACAGTTGCACCCTCATACAAAGACGTAAATACCATCTGGGCAGGCACCGACGATGGGCTTATTCACGTCACCAAAAATGGCGGTACGACATGGCAAAACGTCACACCGCCGGGGCTGCCTTCGTGGGCAAAAGTTTCGCTGATCGACGCCGGACGCTTTGGTGCAAATACCGCATACGCTGCCGTAAACACGCTCCGTCTCGATGATCTGCGGCCGCATATTTATCGCACGCACGACGGCGGCAAGACCTGGAAAGAGATCGTCAAAGGCTTACCGAACGGCGGCATTGTTAACTCCGTCCGTGAAGACCCGACGCGCAAATACCTGCTCTTTTGCGGCACCGAACAAGCCGTCTATTTCTCGATCGACGACGGCGAGAATTGGCAGCCGCTGCGGCTTAATATGCCAGCAACGTCGATCCGCGATCTCGTTGTAAAAGATGACGATATTGTTGTAGGCACCCACGGACGTTCGTTTTGGATACTCGATGACATTACGCCTCTCAGGCAGATCGGTTCCGAGACAAAAGACCATAAAGCGTGGCTCTTCACGCCACAGCTCGCGACCCGCGTAAAACGCAGTGTCCACACTGACACGCCGTTTCCGCCCGAGGAGCCTGCAGGGCAAAATCCGCCTGACGGTGCGGTCATCAATTATTACCTGAAAGAAAGATCAAAGACGCCCGTCGTTATCGAGATCAAAGACACTGCCGGAAAACTCGTCAGACGTTTTTCGAGCAGTGACGAGCCGCTCAATGTCGATGTAAATAAACTCCGTTTCCCGACATACTGGCTTCGTGAACAGCAAATTTTGAAAAACGAAGCCGGCATGCAGCGTTTTGTCTGGGATCTGACCTATCCAAATCCGCCGGCGGAATACGATCTGCCGATCTCCGCGATCTACAAAGACACGCCTTTCAATCCGCTAGGCCCTGCGGTGATGCCGGGAATTTATACTGTGACATTGACTGCTGACGGCGTTTCGTTCAACCAACGCCTGACCGTTCGGATAGATCCGCGTGTAAAAACGCCGACGCTTGGGTTAAAGAAACAGTTCGATCTTTCGATGCTCTCCTATACCGGGATTGCACGAGTCAATGAAATGACGGCGGCGGTCGAAAAGTTCTCAGCTGATATTGCAAAGGTGCGTGCTGTTACAAATACCGATGCTCAAAAGAACCGTCTCGATATGATCGACGCAAAGATCAAACTGATGATGAGCGGTCCGCAGCGAAAACCCGGTGAGCTGTCGCCAGTAGCAGAGACGCCGCTAGGTAGGCTCGGCGGATCGCTTGCCACGCTGCTCGACCTGCTGCAGGATGCCGATGTCGCCCCGAGCACTCAAGCCATTGCCGCTTCAAATGATCTTCAGGCTGCGTTGGCAAAAGCCGAAGCATCTTGGAAAGAGATCAAAGCTATGATGGCTCCAAAGTAATCCACTAGATCGTAATTGCAAAAAAGGCGTCCTACATGGACGCCTTTTCACGTTAATGGTGCCGTCTACAAGATTTGAACTTGTGACCTATCGCGTGTGAAGCGAGTGCTCTACCACTGAGCTAAGACGGCGGAATAGTGGATAACTGATAGTGAATAACTGATAGTTGATATTTGATATTTAATGCACCGAAAAGCTACTTCTTCAACTATCCACTATCAATTATTCGTTATCAATTAAATGGACGGATCGTCAGCCTTAGCAGGGCGATTTTCATCGGTTCCCTTTATCGTGCTGAGCGACGAATCGGTGTAAAAATGCCGTGTTCCGGTAGATGTCACTCCTTCTGCAACCTGCGGATCCGCTGTAACTGAGTAAAATGCCGGTGCACTCGCGCTTGAGGGAGTGACGGTTAACGTAAAAATATAGCCGTTTACTACAGGACGCTCGCCTTTAAATTTTTCGTCGAGGCTGACCTTTGCTATAAGCTCGTCAAAATTTGCAAAATTACCGCGTGTTCGAGAAGCAAACTGGGCTTGAAACTTACGGACGTTATCGACCGACTGTGCCGCAGCAGTCTCATTGCCCGAACGAATAACGGCCTGCCACGCAATGGTGCCGACACCGATGAGCAGTCCGATGATCGCAATGACAATCATTAATTCGATCAGGTTAAATCCGCGTTGGTCTTTGAGCCGTGAGCTAAAATTCTTCATATAATTCAAGTTATACCTTCCCGTTTTCAACACGAAAACGCTTGTATTAAGTTTCAAAAGTTTAGTTGGTTTTGGAGGTATTTTCAAAACACGCGCAACTTTTTAATGCGGCGAGAGTTTCTAATCAGGTAGAATATACATTCGGGCGGCTCATTTCGCCACTTTTACGATGAGAGATTGGATAACAACCGAAACAGAAACGCCCGCTAAGAATTTAACATTGAGCTTTGATGCGGCGACAAAGATCGCTGAGCTCCAGGCCGTGATCGAGACCGTCATTCGCGGCAAATCGGAGACGGTCAAATTTGCCCTGATCGCACTGCTGGCGAAAGGTCATCTGCTGATCGAAGACGTTCCCGGGATCGGCAAAACAACGCTTGCAAATGCCCTCGCCCGGGCGCTCGAACTATCGTTTCAACGTATCCAGTTCACCTCCGACCTGCTGCCTTCAGACATGATCGGGCTGTCGATATTCAATCAAAAGAACGGTGAATTTGAATGGAAAGCCGGACCGATATTCTCAAATATCGTCCTAGCCGATGAGATAAATCGAGCAACGCCAAAAACGCAATCCGCCCTACTCGAAGCGATGGCCGAGGAACAGGTTACCGTCGAGGGCGTCACGCGGCGGTTGCCTTTGCCATTTATTGTTGTCGCCACGCAAAACCCGTCAGAGCATCACGGCACATATCCGCTGCCCGAATCGCAGCTCGACCGTTTTATGCTCCGGCTACACATCGGTTACCCGACGCTCGACGAGGAACGCAACATTCTGCGAGATCGCGAGTCTGGCGACCCGCTCAGATTTGTAAAACCTGTACTGTCGCAATCGGCCGTAATTGAAATGCAGAATCTCGTTTCCGAAGTTCGTTTCGATGATGCACTGCTCGATTATCTACTTCAGATCGTTGACCTGACACGCCGCTCCGAATCGCTTGAGCTTGGCATAAGCCCGCGCGGAACGCTCGCTTTGTTCCGTTCGGCGCAGGCTCTCGCATTTATCGAAGGCCGCGACTATTGCATCGCCGACGACATAAAACGCCTCGTCGTGCCCTGTTTCGCTCACCGCCTGATCGTCAATTCGCGTGTCAATGCCCTCCGCCAACGCACCCGCGAAGCCGAGCAGATATTGCACGACATTTTGCAACAAATTAGCGTCCCGATTTAAGAATTGGCCCGCGAAATAAGCGAAAAGACGCGAAAGAAGATTTGTCTGTGAATTAACTCAAATAAAACCGCTAAATCGAAATTTCTTGTTCGTATAAATTAGCTTTATTCGCGGGGTAGAAACTTTTTTTTCGTGGTCTTTCGCGCATTTCGCGGGCAAAAATTCTTATGAATCTCCGAGCCGTCACCGAGCTTTTCAGTCTCCGCGATCTGCGTAATGCCGGTCTCGGCTTGCTGGTCGTCATCGGCGGGCTCGGCCTGTCGGGTCTAACGCTCTACGCTCATCAGTCCGGCAATATCAGGCTCGCAGGCATTTCCGCAGGAGCTTCCCTCGTTTTTGTTCTGCTGATACTCGTATTTGTCGTGCCACCTCTAGCACGAAACGCGGGCCGCGAAGCGTCGCAGATGAATCTGCCGTTCGAATTCACGACCGGTGGGGCGATCATACTGGTGCTGACATTGATCGTCGGATTTTCGGCGTGGAATACGGGTAATAATCTGCTCTTTATCGTCTTGTCGTTTCTGATCGCGGCAATGATCGTCGGTTTTTTTGCAGGCAGCGTTTGCCTGAAAAAGCTTGATATTAAGATGCGTTTCCCTGACACGATATTTGCCGGAGAACGGACGCCGATACTCGTCAGCCTTACCAACCGCAAACTCATATTCCCTGCTTTCTCCGTCGTTGCAGAGGTCCGGGGCAAGGAGCGTGAACGTTCGATCGTGGCTGCCGACCTTGACGCGATTCTTCCTAAATGGGCCGCTTCGAGACTCGGGCGTGCTCCTGTCGTTAGACGTACGCTAAATCATTTTGTCCATATCGGCCGTAACGAGACAGCCGAGGTCAAATCGATGCACGTTTTCCCAAATCGCGGGCGGCTATTGATAAAAGATTTTGAACTATCGACAAAATTTCCGTTCGGTTTTTTTCGTCATCGCCGGAGACTTCCGGCGAAAGAAGCAGAATTGATGGTTTTTCCACAAATCGAATCCGTGGATCCGGAGCTGGAAAATACACCCATGGACGCAGGTAATCATTCCGCAGGAAAACGTGGAACCGGTCTCGATCTGCTTGCTCTGCGAAATTATCAACCACACGACGATCTACGCCGCATCGACTGGAAAGCGACCGCACGAACGCTGCAGTTGACCGTCCGCGAATACGCCGATGAAGACGAAAAGCGTGTCACCGTAATTTTCGACACGCGGGTTCCCGTCGATGAGACGCTTTTGCTCCGCGATAAGATAGCTGCCGAGCAGGGCGGCAAACCGGTTGTCGCATCCGCACAATTTGAGGCAGGTGCCACACTCGCCGCGTCGATCCTCGCACATTTCACGCACGAAAATGCCGAGACCCAGCTTGTTATCGACAGCGATGCGGGTGACTTTGGCAGCGGAAAAGACCATCTTTACGAATCGCTAAAGCGGCTCGCATTGGCCGAGCCAAACTTTGGCGATGGCACTCCGGCAGAACTTGAGACGAGCCTCACACGTATCCTCAATGAAGCAGACGACGGCCATCGATTTCTCGTGACCGCAAACGAGAGCCGCGGACTTTGGTCAGAAACGCTTCAACGATTGAAAAAAATAACGTTTTAAGGTTAAATTCTTGTCCAATTTTAGTTCTTCGCGGTGTTTTAATCGTGAGAAGAGCATTTTAATGCTGAAAATGAACGAGAGAGAGCAGACATATTTGTGGACATAATGTCCGAGCACACAGCGGCAGCATCGCCCTCAAAAAAAACAATAACTATTGATGGGCCAGTTTCCGGCCTGTCCGCGTTTCAAACTGCTCAGCCATCGACGCCATATTTCCGCCCGCATCATCACGGCTTATCCGCTCGACACGCCACATTGGTAAAAAATAGTCCGTCATCGGCAAATAAGGTTCGTCCGCCGCTATCGACTGGCACCAATCGTCAAAATAACTTAGGTCGATCGCCCGCAGATTGATTCCCGCTGGGCTGATATCTTCTAAAACCCCCAACAGCTTTTCTCGCGGCGTGTGCATTACGGCGATGATGATGTCTCCTGATTCGAGTTTCATA